>CAXNFV010000101.1:0-4806 GCA_964201675.1 Ilumatobacteraceae bacterium
AGCAATAAGTGCAACCCTGGAAATCTTAAATATCTATTTACTGATCGCAGCAAGCGTGGTCGCTGGGGTTTGCGAGTTGTTTTTTGATATGAGCTCTCAAGCCTTTCTCCCAGCGATTGTTGATTCACAGTCACTCGAACTAGCGAATAGCCGTCTTTACGTCTCACAAATCATCAGCAACGGTTTCGTTGGTTTACCTTTTGGTGCTTGGATTTTTGTAATTGCAATCGGTGCGCCATTTGCAGTCAACGCACTGGCATTGATCGTCGCTGCTTTCTTGATTCGTTCAATCAAAGTCAAGTTCGGCTCAAAAATTGTTGTTAATCAACAGAATTCATTTTCAATAGAGCTGAGACAGGGTTTAAGTTGGCTATGGAAACACGACCTCTTGCGAACTCTGGCAATCATGCTCGGAGTTGCGAACATGTGTGGCATGTTCGCCCAAGCAGTTTTCGTTAAGTTTGCTCGTGACGAACTCGGGCTGGGTGCTCGTGGTTTCGGCATACTGCTTGCGGCAATCTCGATCGGCTCAATTCTGGGCGGTCTAATTGGTGAGACCGTCAGCAAAAGACTCGGCTCGACGACTGCAATAATTCTCGCCTATGTGATTTTCGGGGTTTCTGATGTGATTCCTGGGATATTTCCAGAAATTTGGGCGGTTGCACTCAGTGGTGTCGTCATGGCGATCGCAGGCACAACATGGAACGTGATCACCGTAAGTATGCGTCAAAGACTCATTCCGTCAGAATTATTTGGTCGTGTGAACAGTGTTTACAGATTTATCGGCACAGGTAGCACGGCGTTTGGTGCGCTAATCGGTGGACAAATTGCGTTTACATTTGGATTGCGCGCTACATATCTCGCTTCTGGATTCGTGCTGTTGATTGCCTTGATCACCTTGAGCCCAGTCTTTTTTCGGGCTGCGAAAATTTACATCGACCCCGAGCGCACACCCGCACCGCCGTCAATTACATAAGTCTCGCCAGTTATCCAAGAAGCCAAATCAGAGCAAAGAAATAGAGCCAAGTTGGCGATGTCTTGTGGTTCGCCGAGACGCCGTGTAGGCAATGCTGCAGCAAGTTTGTCGCCGAAGTTTTCAACAAGTACCGAGGCGAATGCTGTCTTTACTAAACCAGGAGCGATGCCAACTACGCGAGTTGGTCCCAACTCGCACGCCAATTGACTCGTCAAGTGAATGATCGCAGCCTTCGTCAAGTTGTAGACACCCAATCCTTGTTCGGCGCGCAGCCCACCGACCGAAGCGATATTTAAAATTACACCAGGATTCTTCTGCATTGAAGCGTTAAACACCGCTTGACTCCAAAATAATGGACCCTTCAAATTCACCTGGAAGGTCTTATCAAAGCGGGCTGAATCAACACCAAGCGTTTCGCCATAGTAAGGATTTGTCGCAGCATTGTTCACCAAGATGTCGATCTTGCCGAAACGCTTAATTGTTGCATCAACGCAAGCCTGACCCTGCTCAATGTTTCCGGTGTTGGCAGCAAAAACATCGGTCTCGCCGTCAATGTGTTTAGCAACCGCACGAAGAGACTCTTCTTTACGAGACGAAAGCATCACTTGAGCACCCGCTTCTGCGAAAGACTTCGCAATCGCTGCACCGATTCCGCGTGAAGCGCCAGTTACAAGTGCAGTTTTACCTTGAAGAGAAATTTCCATGTTTTGAGACTAATCGGGTCTATGTGCTCAAAGAAATTCGCACGGTTTGTATTCGACGACCATCTAGTTGCTCGACGCGAAACTTCCACTTATTCTCAACGATGCACTCGCCAACCTCAGGCACATGTCCGAGCACACCAAACACAAGACCCCCGACGGTATCGTACTCTTCATCACTTATTTCGGACTCAAGAATCTCATTTACTTTGCTGATGGTTGTTACACCCGCGACCAGAAAATCACCATTAAGTTGTCTTTGTATAGAAACATCGTCATCGTCATGTTCATCACCAATTTCGCCAACTAGTTCTTCGAGGCAATCTTCAAGAGTTACTAGACCAGCGAGTAGTCCGTATTCATCGGCGACCATCGCCAAGTGAAACTTATCGGCTTGCATTTCACGCATCAGATCAGACACAAGTTTGGTCTCCGGTACAACCTGTACCACATGGAGAAAATTCTTTATTGACTCACCGCCGCGTCCGATTCGCTCTGCCGCGATTAAATCTTTCGCAAACACTGCACCGACAAGATCATCTTGATCGTCATCATCTGCTCGCAATACTGGAAGTCGACTGAGCTGACTGTCAACCACAATGTCAAGAGCGCCCGTTACGGTCAAATCGTCATTTATCGAAATAATGTCAGGGCGCGGAATCATTATCTCGCGTACAACAGTGTCACCAAATTCAATAACAGATTCGATCAGTTCGCGCTCTTCATGCTCTATCACCGAGTCCTGCACCGCTGCTTCTACTATTCCAAGGAACTCTTGTTCACTGATAAACGGGCCAGCAGCCAAGCCCTCTCCACGCACTATCAAGTTAGTAAGTTTGATCAACCATCGCGACATGATCTGCAACGGATAAAAACCAACTACCGCCGAGACGAGACGAGCGGTGATTGTGGCTCCTCGCACAGGATGCTGTAGCCCATAAGTTTTCGGCACGGCTTCGGCGAGCACGAAAAAGATGATCACATTTAGAGTCACGCCGATCAATACACCGGCTGCACCAAATAAACGTCCCGCAACGATACCCGTCAGGGTCGCTTGAACTGTTTGAAATATATTCACTGTCAGCAAAAGTGGATTTATCCATCGAGTTGGCTCGGAAGCAAGTCTCAAAATCAACTTCGCACTCTTGGCTTTTTGTTCAACGAGTGCTTGCGCCTTCTGTTTGGTGATTCGCGACAGGCTCATTTCTGCCAAGGAAAGAAATATTAAACCCACTAACAAAATACCGATGATGACCAACATCCAAACATCGCCACTGGTCGGCATCTTGCCAATAATCACAATTCGTAAACTTTCTTGAATGGATCTGGCATAGTTGAGTTCCAATGAAATTTTTCTAGAAGATCGCGTTCACAATTTTGCATCTTCTTGGCTTTTTCGTCGGTGTCATGGTCAAACCCGAGTACATGCAAAATACCGTGCACAATCAACAGTGCAATTTCATCGTCAAGATTTCCAGCATGATTCGGGGCTTGACGACTCGCAACAATCGGACAGACAACTACATCGCCCAATAAGATCGGCAGGTCGTTCAAATCTATTGGTATGCGCTCGGGTCCACGAGAAATCGAGCCGGGCCCTGGCGAACGAAATGAATCAATAACATCCAACGGAAATGCCAAAACATCTGTAGAACCGGCCTTGCCCATGTATTGCTCGTTCAAGCCCGTAATGGCAGTTTCGGGCACAAACATCAAAGTCAGCTCGGCCGCTCCACGTACGCCTTGTGAGCGCAAAACATCCTCAGCTAGTTGACGCCATCGCGGTACATCAATCAAAATGTCACTCTGCTCATCGGCGCAAAAGATTTCAATATCCCCTTCTCCGCCTACTTTCTGGGGCCCAGTTTTCTTAACGCGGGGCTCAGACACGATTGCTTGCCATTGTGCCGATTTTTCGCTCGTATGCGGCCACGATGTCGGCGACGATTCGGTGACGCACCACATCACGAGTGTCAAGATGCACAAACGCTAAACCTTCAATGTCTTGCAAGATATTTTCAAGACCAACAAGCCCACTTCGATTATCTGGAATGTCAACCTGCGTTGTATCGCCAGTGACGACGACTTTTGACCCAAAACCGATTCGAGTGAGGAACATTTTGATTTGCTCGGGCGTTGCATTTTGTGCTTCATCTAAAATAATAAAACTGTTGTTCAGGGTGCGTCCACGCATATAAGCCAATGGCGCAACTTCGACGATTTGCTTCTCGGCTAATTTGAGTGCACCCTCGGCGCCAACCATGTCGTGCAAAGCATCGTATAAAGGTCTTAGATATGGGTCAAGTTTTGCCATCAAATCACCTGGAAGAAAACCAAGACGCTCGCCCGCTTCAACTGCGGGTCGCGTAAGAATAATTCTTTGTACTGATTTGGTTTGAAGCGCTTGAACGGCCATCGCTATCGCCAGCCAACTCTTCCCTGTTCCGGCTGGACCTAGACCGAAAGTAATCACATTGTCGCGAATCGCATCTACGTATCGCTTTTGTCCTGATGTCTTGGCGCGAACTGGCCGCCCTTGGCTGAGACGAACAATATCCTCCGTAAGAACTGACGTCGGTCGCTCATTTGATCGAACCATGTCAATACTTCGCGATACCACGACTAAATCTAAATTCTCCCCAACTTGAAGTAACCCGGTCAGCTCTTCAAAGAGACGACCGACAAGTTCACTGCTATCTCCAGAAACTGTGATCTCATTTCCACGCACCGAGATTGAAGTACTCGGAAAATTTATTTCAATGAGCCTCAAATAAGCATCCCGTTCGCCCAACAAACTCGCCATCAGATGAGAACCTGGAACAACAACTGTCACTGCAGCCATGGAGACGCTCATTGCGGTATCAGACTATCTAGAAAACGAGTTAGTAGCGGATTAATCTGTAGTACCGTTTTCTTGATGTCTCAAATTAGCAACCAGTCATGGTGGCTTATAGTGTTTTCGACCCTGCTACTGCTCGTTGCCACTCTGAGTATTTATCAAAATATTAAGTCGAACTCCAAACCGCGTTTACATTCGTGGATCAATCTGATAATCATACTTTCTGCATCGTGGTGTGTTGTTTGGATGATTTATTTATACAACAAAGATATGACCACCAGCGCCGACCG
>CAXNFV010000102.1:0-4803 GCA_964201675.1 Ilumatobacteraceae bacterium
ACCCTCAACAAGTAAACTTGATGAAGAATTGATCGGAATTGACGGACAATAAATAGCGACCCAACCCAATTAAGGGCGGGCCGTTTTCTATTGACCGCACTGGCGTTCAATCTTCTCTTCCGTTTTCAAGGAGCATTCACTTTGGGCACTCGTTGAGCCAAAGCCCATCGATAATGCCCCACCGCGAATTGGTGGCACACCTGTTTAAGGTGCGGGGAGCAATACTAATGGTGTCGTATCTGGATAATCAACCTCAAAGGCAATAAATACTTAATAAATACGAGATTGACGGATCATAAATCGGATGAAAAACCGTCACCTAACTAGGCGGGTTTTCGCAAAATCTGTCGCCAAATTAACTGTCAAAGTCACCACAAAACCACCCAAAAACCATGCCAAAACGACCAACTAGGGTAAGGCCGTGAACTCAATATCGGCCCCAAAACGCTTATGGCCAAAGGATTTCATGTGGGGTACTGGTGCATCTTCGACACAATGCGAAGGAGCAGCACCGCAATCTGATTGGTTTGCTTGGGAGCGCGCCGGAAATGCACCAAAGTCTCAAAACGGCAATGGGTTCGCAACCCAATACGCGCAGGATTTTAAGATTCTTGCAAGTCTGGGATTAACACATCACCGTCTTTCAATTGAGTGGGCACGCATTGAACCACGACAAGGTGAGCGTAATCAAAAAGCGATCGATCACTACAGAAAAATACTCACTGCGGCACGCGAATCAAAAATAAATATTTGGGTTTGTCTGCATCACTTCACATTGCCTAATTGGTTTGCAAAACTTGGCGGGTTTTTAATCGAAGAGAATCGCACAAAATATTGGTTACAACATGTTGACTTCATCGCAGAAACTTTTGCAGATCTTGTGGCAGGTTGGCAACCAGTAAACGAAACTAATTACTACGCAACTGCCGGATATCTAGCGCGCGGTTGGCCGCCTGGTCACAACAATGCAGAAGAGTGGCTCATTGTTAGTCAACAAATTCAACTCGCCACTGCTGAAGCAGCGGTGAGATTAAAACAAACCGGCAAACCAGTTGCGTCAATTTTTGGATTGTCAACACTCGAGTTGCTAGATGATAGTTCTGCTTCACAAAAATTTGCAGCGCGTTTTTACGATGCGAATTGGAATGCCGGTATCAAATTGTTTCGCGATGGTATTCTGCAAATTGGCACGCGTGAGCCGGTTTTGCGGCCCGACTTGGCTGGGTGTTTTGACATGTTTGGGTTCTCGTATTATTCGGCGCACGGGGTTCGCAACGGCAAGATTGTCGCCTACCCAGAAACCGAAAAGATTTCGCCACTTGGCTATGCAATATGGCCAGACGGGCTCGAACTCGTATTGAACCGGCTTAAAAAAGAGCTGCCGAATACACCTTTAATTGTGGCCGAATATGGTGTTGGCACCGCTGACGACAACGAGCGTTCGATGTTTTTATCTGCTGGGCTAGACACCTTGCACAAGGCGATCGCACGAGGCATAGATATTCGCGGATTCTTTCATTGGACGGCCGTTGATAACTACGAATGGCTACACGGATACGACCTGCAATTTGGGATTATCAACGCAGATCGCACAGCTAAACCAAGTTCAGAAGTTTTGCGACAAGAAGCTAAACCGAGTTAATCACTTGTAGTAGTTTTTATCTGCAAGTTGCAAAAACTACAAAGTTCGGAGTGCACATGACTACAGATACTGAGATTGGCAAATTAAAAAAACTCAATTTAATTGCGGGTGTGTTGCATTTTGTTTCACTGGTCGCGGTTTTGTTGTTGGCTAATGACGCCAAGTTGCCCGTCGATGCCATTTATCTCACTGAAGCACCTGGCACTGGCAACTTCACAGACCCGATCAACTTGTTTAATTTAAAAATCGGATACATGGTCGCGGCGTTCTTGGCTCTCTCGGCCTTCTTTCACTTTCTCATTATTTCGCCGGCGATGTTTGGCAAATACACGGCCGGGCTCAAGAACCACATCAACGTTTTTAGATGGGTCGAATACTCAATGTCGTCAACAATCATGATCATCGTGATTTTGCAACTCAACGGCACCTCTAATTACATTGCTTTGCTCGGTATTTCTGCCGTCAACATCAGCATGATCCTGTTCGGTTGGTTGCAAGAGAAATATACGACACCCGGTGACGGTGACTTGTTGCCGTTTTGGTTTGGTTGCATCGCGGGCATTGTGCCATGGATCGCATCTTTGCTTAATATTCTTTCGCCCAAAGGGCCAGCCGAGTCAACCACACCAGGTTTCGTCTACGGCATTGTGATTTCGCTGTTCATTTTGTTCAACTGTTTTGCAATCGTGCAATATAAGCAATATAAAGCACAGGGCAAATGGGCGAACTATCTCTATGGCGAGCGCCGTTACATAATTCTTAGTCTCGTGGCGAAGTCAATTCTCGCTTGGCAGGTGTTCTCGGGTTCACTCGCCTCTTAAAAGTTATACCAAGCCTTGCGTACTCCGCACGGGTCTTTCTCTGCGACTTTTTTCGATAACGACAATTGAGTCATAAAAGTGCACGGCTCCGATTTCGTATTTTGCCAGGGATTTTCGCCTACTTGGAATTCGGTGATACCAACCGTGCATGCCATCTACAAGACTTTTCGCAGTTTCAATCGCAGTGCCGGGTTTGCGAAATCCTCCACCAAAAGCCAGCCAGTAAGAAGTGCTGGTATCTTCAATAATGTAAAGCCCGCCTTCAGATAATTTTGGAAACAAATAGTCAAAACTTCTTCGCTGGTGCCGTGCCTGATGACTACCGTCGTCAAGAACTATGTCGATACCACCCATCTTCTCAACAACATCCATCAAAAATCTTTCGTCTGCCTGCGAGCCAATATGTACTGGCAAGTCACTTGTCGATAAATTTGCGCACGCTGGATCAAGATCAAGGCCATGAATGATTGCACTTTCTCCGAAAAATTTTCGCCAAAGTTCTAATGAACCGCCTTTATAAACTCCAATTTCTAAAAATCTGATTACGTCGCGACTGTTGCTTTCTTGCTTCTGTCTAAGCGGCAGAAATATACGGTCATAAATCGGCAAATAATGATGCCACTTGTCAACCAAACGACCACTGTGGTTGAAAAAAAGCTCTCCAAATTCACTTTTGGCACCGGTAGATTTAGCGCCTCTTGATTCAAAGTCGTGTGCTCCAGTCGCAAACAGGTAATAAACTTTAAGTGCGTATGGTCTCAGGCTTTTCCAAATTTTCATGACCCGAATGTTAGTTCTTAAGGCACACTTAACCCGATTGTCATGCCCTATAAGCAGCCTTTGTTTGATCTCAGGAGTCAATTTTGATTGTGGCGAAGTCAATCCTCGCTTGGCAAGTGTTCTCAGGCTCACTCGCCTCTTAATCAGAGACCGAGAAGACCGTGCTGTTATCTGACGCGGAAGTTTGTTTGTCATATCAGCAATTGCGTGAGCGGGTTATTGAATTGCTCGCTATCACGCGCGATGAAGATGCGAATAAAACAGTTCCTGCTTGTCCGAAGTGGACTGTTCAAAATTTGGTTTGCCACATAATTGGCGTCCCCGAAGACATTCTTGAAGGACGTATGAAGGGCGTGACGACAGACCCGTGGACGCAAGCCCAAGTTGACCGACACAAGTCTGATTTGATCGCCCAACTCAGAGAAATTCTGATTAATCAGAAGTCAAAATTTGATGTTGTTCTGCCAAACATTCCTTCACCAGTAAATTCTCAGTTTGTAATGGATGCAGTGACTCACGAACATGATTTACGCGAAGCACTTGGCAAGCCCGGTGCACAAGATTCACTTGCCGTGAAAGTCGCCTTTGCATGGTTGGCTTCAAGCTCGATGTATCCCAAAGAGCTCGTCGATAAATTGCGTGCAAGCAAAGCCACTGAATTTCAATTGATGCGAGCCATGACGGGTCGCGTGTCAGTCGAGCAAATGAACGAACTGAATTTACCTGGCCACGAGATTGCAAAATTGACCGTAGGTTCGCCTTTTAAAGCTCCACCTTCTAACGGCGCCAACTAAGACCTCAGCGTTTATTTCTTATGCCGGCGACAAACTCTGATCGAAGCAAGCACTTTGCGGCGATCGAAAAGAAGCACGGCGAAAAAGCCACGGTTTGGCTGAAACGTCTCAAAGACCTAAAAACCGACAAATACCAAGAGCAAATCTCTTTTTTGCGCGAGAACCATGGTTTCAGCCAAGCGCACGCAAATGCTTTGGTGATGTACCACCGTGGGTCAAAATCTTCGAACAAATTCGGCACACCCGAAAACTATTTCAAAAGTATTGACCCACAAGTTGCAAAAACAATTAAAAAGATTTTTGCTGCAGTCACAGCAAAACACAAAAACCTTGAACTCGTAATGGCCTGGAATCAACCGATGTTGCGCTTTGGAGCCGGCTACATCGTCGGAGTTTCGGTTTCGAAAAATCACTTGACCCTGAACCCGTTCAGCATTACGGTGCTAAAGCTCGTGACACCTAAACTCGCAAAATACGAGGTTAAGAAACACACGTTTCTCGTGCCTCTTGACTGGAAAGTCGACACTGCGTTGATGCAGGCGATCGCCAGAGCACGCATCGCAGAGATCACCCAAAAATAGCGAGACCACACAGTGTTTAAAGTCATCGACAACTTGCGTTCAATCGAATTTGGCACCCCAGATGAAATTCGAACGCGACTTATTGACTTCATAGTCAATGGAAACAAACGCGCTACTGCCGGGCTACTCGATGACTACGCAAAAGAATCAGAGCCAATCGAAAGCGTTGGCGAATGTTTAGCAAT
>CAXNFV010000103.1:0-4788 GCA_964201675.1 Ilumatobacteraceae bacterium
GCGAACATCCGATGCACACCGAGAGTTATCGTGTTGGCCCTGAAATTCTTGAGCAATGTCGTGCCGCCAAGCGAGTCATCGCGGTTGGCACAACAGCCACTCGTGCACTCGAATCGGCGGCAACTACGGGTGTGTTAAGTGGCAGAACGAATATGTTTATTTCGCAAGGCTACGAATTCAAAGTTGTCGATCTTTTGTTGACTAATTTTCATATGCCCCGCACAACTCTGTTGATGCTTGTTGATGCCTTTGTCGGCTCGCGCTGGAAGTCTTTATACGCAACAGCAATTCAAGAGAAATATCGAATGTTGTCTTTCGGCGATGCGATGTTGCTAGACCGCAGAATATAGCTCGCGACAACCAGTTATAACTGCATGTTGGATACCGTAAGGGGCAATGTTCGCTGTTGAATTCAAAGAAACAGCCCGCCAGGGTGATGCCCGCACAGGCGTGGCTTCGACTCATCGTGGCGACTATGAAACTCCATGCTTCATGCCTGTTGGCACGCGTGGTGCGATTCGACATCTAAGTGCCCAAGACTACGAAGAACTTGGGGCGCGAATTGTGCTCGGCAATACATATCACTTGATGTTGCGACCGGGCGCACAAGTTGTCGCCGACCTCGGTGGGCTTGGTCAATTCGCCGGATGGAAAGGTTTGACACTCACAGACTCGGGCGGGTTTCAGGTTTTCTCGCTCAACCCAGATGTTGATGATCAGGGCGTTTCGTTTCGTTCAACCTACGACGGTTCGATGCATCGATTTACCCCAGAGTCGGCAGTAAAAACCCAAGAGCTGTTGGGCGCCGACATTCAGATGGTTCTGGATGTCTGCGCGCCACTTCCGTCGTCTGACGAGGTAATTCGCCTGGCCCTTAAGCGAACATCGCAGTGGGCCAAACAAGCACGCGATTTTCACACGCGAGCAGATCAAAGTTTGTTCGGCATCGTCCAAGGCGGGATGGACCCCATTGTGCGTCGCGAGAGCGCAAAGTTAACTGCCGATTTAGATTTCGATGGCTACGGAATCGGTGGCTTGTCGGTGGGTGAGACCCGCGAAGAAATGTTGGTGGCGTTAGCCGCAGCAATAGAGCATCTGCCAAAAAACAGACCAAGATATTTGATGGGAGTAGGCGATCCTGCGTCATTGGTTGAAGCGGTCAATCTCGGTGTCGATCAATTTGATTGTGTAATGCAAACAAGAATCGGCCGACATGGCACAGCACTAACTTCGACCGGTAAATTAAATATCACCCGATCAGAGTTCGTAACAAGTCAAGACCCGATTGATTCGGCTTGTACATGTTCGGTTTGCGCGCGTCACACTCGTGGTTACATTCGTCATTTATTTCAGGTCAATGAGCCGACGGCTGCAAGACTTGTTTCTCTGCACAATGTTGCATTCACACTTAACTTGATGGCGCAGATGCGAGCATCCATCGTGCAAGGCAATTTTGCCGAGTTCCGTAAGACAGTTTTAGCCACATGGGCAAGCCCTGCTAGCGACAAGCCTTAAGCCACTAGACTTGTTGGCTATGCATAACACTCTCACCGAAACTGTCGTTTCGAATATTTCAGTGCTCGTCGCAGAATCTGATACGACCACAAACAGCAACCCGATCCTAGGTATGTTGCCATTGGTCTTGATCTTTGCAGCGATGTACTTCTTGCTACTTCGCCCCCAGCGAAAGCGTCAAAAAGAGACGGTCAAATTGCAGTCGAGCATTGCCGAAGGTGATGAAGTGATTATGAACTCTGGCATTTATGGTTTCGTTTCGGCGGTCGAAGATGATCTGCTGTGGATTGAAATCGCCGAAAAAGTTGAAGTTCGAGTAACTAAGGGCTCAATCGCTCGCAAGGTTTCAATACCTTCAGAGGATAAAGCAATCGATAAAAAATCAGATAAGTAATTGGGTTTTATTTCTCGCTAATCGAAAAGATGAACAACTTAAATGAATAAGCGTCGTCACATAGTCACACTAGTTTTGCTGATCGTTATCGTCGCCAGTTCATTCACGGCAAACTTGATCGCAGGCAATAAACCTGCACTTGGTCTTGATCTTCAAGGCGGTGCTTCGGTAACTTTGCAACCAGAAGGCACCTACGACGCAGCCAATCTTGATGTAGCAGTAGAAATTATTCGCTCTCGTGTTGACTCAATCGGAGTGGCCGAGCCTGAAATTATCTTGCAGGGTGGCACTGTGATCGTCAACTTGCCTGGTGTCAAAGATCAGCAACAAGCACTCGACATTATTGGCCGCACTGGAGAGTTGCTTTTGCGTCCGGTTTTACAAACTGGAATGTTAAATGAGAACAGTCCTACGACAATCGTTGATGACTCAACACCGACAACGGTTGTCGACACAGTTCCGGTTGCAGGAGGGCCAGGAAGCTCGCGACGCATAAATACTTCGGCGGTAACTACGACAACAATTCCAGATAGTTCCTCCACAACCGTGCCCGTCATTGATTCGACAACCGCCACGCCAGCAGATGCAGCGGCTGCGCCGAAAATTGAACTTGGTGAAGATCCAAATGATCCAACTCAAACAGTCTTATTGCTTGATAAGCAAGGTGTTGCCTACGTTGTCGGACCTGCTGGTGCGTCCGGAAAAGTTTTCAAAAATGATGCTCGTGCTGACGTACAGACAGGCGAGTGGACAGTTGTTGTCAGTTTGCGCAGTGGCGCCGATGGCGATGTTCAATGGAACAAAATGGCGGCTGCTTGCTTCAACAGAACCGAGCAGTGCCCAACTGGTCAGTTGGCGATGGTTCTAGACGGCACGGTTATTTCGGCACCAAGCGTTAACGAACCAGAATTCACTGGTGGCAGCGTTCAAATTAGCGGTTCATTTACAGCCGATGAGGCTCGTGATTTGGCAAAAATTCTTGAGTTCGGCGCGGTGCCCGTGCGCTTTGGTGTTTCGCAGGCCCAAACTGTTTCTGCAACTCTCGGGTCAGATTCACTTCGTGCCGCAATGATCTCGGGAATCGTTGGCATCGTGCTAGTTCTGATGTTGCTGGTTGCGTACTACCGACTCATGGCGCTTTTTGTCGTTGCGGGAATAACTATTTCTATTGCTTTGTTATGGAGTGTGATTTCGGTGTTGTCGAGGACAAATGGTTTGGCGTTGTCGCTTTCGGGCGTTGCGGGAATCATCGTTTCAATCGGTATTGCCGTCGACTCTTACATCGTATTTTTCGAGCGAATCAAAGACGAAATTCGCCTCGGTAAGACTCTCAAGAACTCTGTGATTCGTAGTTTTGAGTCAACATGGAGAACAGTTGTGGCCGCAGACACGGTTTCGTTTCTTTGTGCTGCAGTTTTGTGGTTTTTAACAGTCGGGTCAGTGCGCGGTTTCGCGTTCTTCCTCGGTATTTCCGCGCTGACAGATCTCTTTATAACTTTCTTCTTCACTCGAAGCGCGGTGTTGTTGTTTGCGCGTTCAAAGCGAGTTCAGGGTAGAAAAGTTCTCGGCATTCAAACCATCAAGCCAGAGGTGTTGCGATGAAAATTATTAAGGGTCTTGGTCGTCTTTATCGTGGAGAAACCACTTTTAATATCATCGGACTTCGAGTAATTGGCTTTGCAATTTCGCTCGTAATAGTTGTAGCCGGTGCTGGGTCGCTACTCGTTAAAGGCCTTGATTTGGGTATTGACTTTCGGGGAGGTGTGGCATGGGAGGTTCCGTCCAATGGTCCTGGTGGCAAACTTACCGACGAAGACGCACGCAAAGTTTTAGACGACAACAACATTGAATCCGCAAGTGCCAAAATTCAGTTTCTAACAGGTACCGAACTGCAAATAATGAGAGTGCAAGTCGGGGACCAAACAGAAGAAACACGCTTCGCCGTTCAGCAATCATTCGCCGATCTGGCCAAAGTTGAAGTCGAAGAGGTGAGTGTGGCTTCAGTCAGTTCATCATGGGGTCGGAGCATCACCGAAAAGGCGATTCGCGCGTTGCTCGTTTTTTTCGTAGTTGTATCTCTCTATATTTCGTGGCGACTTGAATGGAAAATGGCAATCGCGGCTTTCGTTGCGATGGTGCACGACGTCTTAATTAGCGTCGGTGTTTACTCGCTATTTGGTTTTGAAGTAACACCTGCAACAGTCGTGGCTTTCTTGACGATCTTGGGCTATTCGCTCTATGACACCGTGGTCGTGTTTGATCGCGTTCAAGAAAACGCCCAAAAGTTTTCTGCTTCGCGACAGTCATACGCCAACATTGCCAATGTCTCGACCAACGAAGTACTTGCTAGGTCATTGAACACGACGCTTTCATCGGCTTTGCCTGTTGTATCTCTGTTGGTTGTTGGTTCGTTCATGCTTGGCGCCAAGAGCCTTGAAGAATTCGCGGTAGCGCTATTAGTTGGAATGCTCGCTGGAACCTATTCGTCAATTTTTATTGCCGTGCCATTGCTTGATGTTTTAAAGCAAAACGAACCGAAATATCGGCCATTTAAAGGACAGATTGCCGTTGGCGCAGCGATGGCAGAATTAATGGGTCACGGCGACATGTCGCGTTTGGCTGTCGCCAAATCATCTAAGTCTTCAAGTTCTGCAACATCTGATTCACCGGCAATTACGAACGAAGAGTTGATTGCTCAGGCTGCGCTTCGTGCGACGAGCGTCCTCACTCATCCACCTCGACCACGCAAGAAACGTCGCTAAACACAGCGTTAAGCAGTTGCGTTACCGCTAGTACGCTTAACTCATGGGCACCGCATCTCGGGTGCTGCCGTGGCGGCGCCAGAACACGACAATCGCAGAAGAACTTTCGCCCCTGTT
>CAXNFV010000104.1:0-4744 GCA_964201675.1 Ilumatobacteraceae bacterium
GACCCTTAACTTCGTTCTTGTCGCCAGCACCGTCAACGATTGTCGTTGTCTCTTTGGTGATGATGATGCGCTTGGCGCGACCAAGCAGATCAAGTGTTACGTTTTCGAGTTTCAAGCCAACTTCTTCGCTGATTACTTGTCCACCAGTGAGAACTGCCATGTCTTGCAACATCGCCTTGCGACGATCGCCAAAGCCCGGGGCCTTGACTGCTGTCGAGTTGAATGTGCCACGAATCTTATTGACAACCAAAGTTGCGAGCGCTTCGCCCTCTACATCTTCGGCGATGATCACAAGTTGTTTGCCGGTCTTCATCACGCTCTCAAGAACTGGGAGCATCGATTGAACAGTGGCAATCTTTGACGAATAGAACAAAATGTATGCATCTTCAAGAACTGCTTCTTGACGATCTTGGTCAGTCACGAAATATGGCGACAAATAACCCTTGTCAAACTGCATACCTTCGGTGAAATCAAGTTCAATTCCGAAAGTATTTGACTCTTCAACAGTTACAACACCGTCTTTGCCAACCTTGTCGATCGCATCGGCGATAACTTTGCCGATTGAAGCGTCACCTGCAGAAATTGTTGCAACGCTGGCGATATCACTCTTGTCGTCAACTTCTTTTGACTGACTCTTGAGAGACTCAACAACAGCAGCAACTGCTTTTTCAATTCCACGCTTGAGCGCCATTGGGTTAGCACCAGCAGCAACGTTTCGCATGCCGTGAGTAACCATGGCTTGTGCAAGAACTGTCGCGGTTGTTGTGCCGTCACCAGCAACATCGTTTGTCTTCGTGGCAACTTCTTTTACAAGTTGCGCACCCATGTTTTCAAATGGATCCTCAAGTTCAACTTCTTTAGCCACCGACACACCGTCATTGGTGATTGTTGGAGCACCGAACTTTTTATCAAGTACGACATTGCGACCTTTTGGCCCGAGAGTAACTTTGACCGCGTCGGCCAATTTGTTTACACCGGCTTCGAGTGCGCGACGTGCTTCTTCATTAAATTTAAGAATCTTTGTCATTTGTTTGTGTCCCTATAAGAGTTAGAAGTGGAAGTATTAAATTATTTGCCGACGATCGCGAGAACATCGCGACTCGTAAGAATCAAAAGGTCATCACCCTTGTGTGCGATCTCTGTGCCGCCGTACTTTGAGTAAAGAACAACATCTCCAACTTTGATATCAAGTGGCGTGTGCTTGCCCGTGTCATCGCTCCAGCGACCTGGACCAACTGCAACAACAGTGCCTTCTTGTGGCTTCTCTTTTGCAGTGTCTGGAATTACGAGGCCCGACGCTGTGGTCTTCTCGGCTTCGTTTGGCTTGACCACAATGCGGTCATCAAGTGGCTTTAGGTTCATATGGGTTTCCTTGTTTTCTTGGGTTATTTTCGTTGATCTATCGGGTGGAATTCGGTTAGCACTCGAACAGTGCGAGTGCCAATGCTATTGACAAAGGGCTATTTTTCCAACCAGCAACACCGTCTGGCTAAATTAAAGAGTTTTGGGGTCTATCCCTAAGTTGCCCAGCATGCCAATTAAAAGCCCCACTGGCAGGCCGATCACGGTGTCGATTTCTCCTGCCAAATCTGCGACCATCGCCGCCCCATGCCCTTGCACGGCATAGGCGCCAGCCTTGCCTATTGACTCGCCCGTGCCGATATACCACTCAAGCATTTCGCTCGAAACCTCGCGCATCGTCACGCTTGCGGTGTCAACAGCATTAGCGGTTTCTCGGTTATGGCGAACACTAATTGCGGTGTGAACGTTGTGCGTCTTACCAGATAATTTTTGGATCATCAACCGCGCCTCGTCTAAGTCTCGTGGTTGACCAAAGATTTCACCATTGAGTTCAACAGTTGTGTCGGCGGCAATCACGATGCACTGCTGATCATGTCGCCGCGCCACCAAATCTGCTTTGGCTGCCGAAATTCGCTGCACATAATTAATCGGCGATTCGTCTTTTAGTGGTGACTCATCAATGTCGGGTGGATCGATTACGAAACTCCAGTTGAGTTTTTCTAAAATATCTTTTCGGCGTGGTGACCGCGACGCCAAAACTATTTTACGTTTCACGAAAAGCCAGTCACAAAGAAACTCGTCAGCCGCCACTCATGTGGGTCAGAGTTGCGTCGTCTGGCGCGACAAGATCATCTAGGTTTTCTAAAAATCCTTGCGGCAAGACAATATTCACCGGCCCATTGCTATGACCGCGTACGAAACGCTCACCACCTTCAACAATGCTCGCACTTGAGTCACATAAAGTACACAGTTCACGCAGTTCGGCGATGCTTGAGGCTTCGCTGAATCGCTTACGCAACTCTCCGCCAACCGGATATCCAGTTAAATACCAGCCTGCATGTTTGCGAAATTCGCGAATACCACGACCGGGAGGAAAATGCGCTTCGAGTGCGACCGCGTGGCGCAACATCACATCCAACACCCAACCAAGTTTTGGTGTTGCTGGTATCGGTTCGCCATTAAACATTGCCACCATGTCCCGAAACAACCACGGTTTGCCGAGACATCCCCGACCGATCACGACACCATCACAATTAGTCACGCGCATCATTTCTTGTGCGTCATTGGCTTCCCAAATGTCGCCGTTGCCCAGCACCGGTATATCAGTCACTGCATTTTTTAGTTCAGTAATCGCTTCCCATCTTGCAAAAGGTGCATAGTGTTGCTGGGCAGTTCGGGCGTGCAACGCAATCGCCGCCACACCAGCATCTTGACAAATCAAACCGGTGTGAATAAAAGTCATCAGATCGTCGTTGAGTCCCATTCGAAATTTGCAAGTGACCGGTATGCCAAACGCCGAAGCCGTCTTGACTGCCGTCGTGACAATTTCGCGCAACAGATTTTTTTTGAGTGGCACTGCTGCTCCACCACCGCGACGAGTCACTTTCGGTGCAGGGCAACCAAAATTTAAGTCAATGTGATCAACTGCATTACGTCGCCCGAGTTGAGTTATCGCATTCGCCATAATCGTCGGATCACTGCCATAAAGTTGCAGACTGCGAAACGACTCATCTGGCCCAAATGCAATCATCGCCTCTGTTTTTGGGTTCTTGTAGACGAGCGCAGCGGCCATAATCATCTCGTTGACATATACGAGGCCAGGCCCAAATTCGCGGCAAAGGGTTCGAAACGGCTGATTTGTCACGCCAGCCATCGGGGCGAGCACGACCGGTGGCCAAATAATTTGCTCACCGAGTTTCAGTGGCTTGGCAGTGACGAGTTGTTTCACCCTTGTGCCACCGTTAAACCCAGATTTGGGTACGCCCCAGAGTCAAGGGCTGTTGACCCAGTCAGGCGCAAGCGATGCCAACCAGCCGATGCAATCATCGCTGCATTATCTGTACACATTGCTAATGACGGTAACACCACATGAAAATCTTTACGTGTACACGCATCAGAAATCTCGCTACGCAACTGCGAATTTGCCGCCACGCCGCCGCCGATTGCCACTGTTCGAGCACCAAGATTCTCGGCCGCTCGCAAAGTTTTAGCGACCAATACATCTACAACCGCGCTTTGAAACGACGCTGCGATGTCTTTGGTTTTTGACCCAGGATATTTTCGAACATGATTTATCACCGCGGTTTTTAATCCACTAAACGAGACGTCAAGCCCGTCATTGAGCATCGCCCGCGGAAAATCAATTGCTTTGCTATCACCAGTTTTAGCCAACGCATCAATCGCTGGTCCACCTGGATAACCCAGATCGAGAAATCGCGCGACTTTATCGAATGCTTCGCCAGCAGCATCGTCACGGGTTTGCCCCACGATTTGGTAAACGCCATGCTCACGAACTTCAACCAGCAAAGTGTTGCCGCCAGAAACAAGCAGAACGAGCATCGGAAACTCAACATTGGGATCATCCAACATCGCCGCATAGAGGTGGGCTTCAAGATGATTAACACCAACGAACGGCACATCTAAAACAAGTGCGAGAGATTTTGCCGCAGAAACACCAACTAATAGTGCACCGATTAAGCCTGGCCCGACCGTGGCCGCAACAGCATCTACACGATCGAAACTCAAACCAGATTTCTGCATTGCTTGGCTAATCACGGGTGTGATCGCTTCAAGATGCGCACGACTTGCGATCTCGGGCACGACGCCACCAAAACGAGCGTGAATCTCAAGTTGTGATGCGACGACAGACGACAGCACATCGTTGCCGCCCATCACAATTGCCGCGGCAGTTTCGTCGCAGCTTGTTTCGATACCAAGCACGACAGTCGAACTGTCTGTGTTCACAGTGTTCACAGTGTTCACTGGCGACTTCGTTCGATTTGGCGTAAGCGCTCAAGAAATTCTTGCTGTTGTATTTCGGCACACCACATCACAATCGCATCATCACGATTCTCGTAATATTTTTTGCGCACACCAACTGGCACAAAACCAAAGCGCTCGTAGAGCTTTTGTGCTGACATATTTGTGTGTCTCACTTCAAGCGTCATCGCGGCACATCCACGACGATGCGCCTCCCACGCGAGATCTAGCAACAACTCGGTAGCTATACCGCGACTTCGCCACATTGGATGAACTGCGACATTAGTAATATGCGCATCTTGCTCTACATATAACAAACCGCCGTAACCAACAAGTTCGTTGCCGATCGTGCCGACAAGGTAGTGACGCTTGCCTGCGCGCTCTTGTTCAAGTTCTTCGACAAAAACTTGTGCCGTCCATGGTCGTGGATAAACCTGCTGTTCAATCGGCATGATGTTGCGAA
>CAXNFV010000105.1:0-4735 GCA_964201675.1 Ilumatobacteraceae bacterium
CATAGACCTGCATAAACGGACATTTGAATGCTTTTATCGCACCTTCAAGAACTGCTTCGGATATCGGTGACGCCCCGTAAACAATCAGTTCAAGGCTCGAGAAATCTTCAGTAGTTATATTCGGCATTGCAAGTGCAAACTGCAGCAGCGCTGGCACCATAAACGCGTGAGTGATTCGATACTTCTCAATCCATGTAAGCATTTCTGCAGGGTTGACATCTCGCATGATGATCGAACTTGCGCCGCAATACTGTGCTGCAGTTGCCCAGCCGCCACCACCAATGTGAAACAACGGCATCGCCACAAGATTCACCGTTTTTTCAGACATGAGCCAAATTTTTTGCGCTGCAGGAAGTAACGCAAAATAATTATCATTAGTAAGCATCACACCCTTTGGTCGACCTGTGGTGCCGCTTGAATACAACTGAAAAGCAACATCGCTGCTCTTAGTTGGCGCCTTTGGATCGGTCGCCGTTTGAGCGTTGACCCATCGCTCATAGTCATCATGACTTGAGTGTCCACCAATCACAATGATTGTCTTGACACGCACAAGTTCGCCAACAATTGCATCTAACACGGGAACGAACTCTTGGCCGACAATTAATACTTCGGCCTGCGAATCGTTGACAATAAATGAAACTTCAGGCGCGGCAAGTCTCCAGTTGACGTCGACGCTGACTGCGTTGAGTAACGCACAGCCGTAAAAAACTTCGAAGTGCTCAATGCCGTTTTTGTCCAAGAACGCGACACGATCTTGGGCTTTTACACCTGCTCGTTTTAGACCCTGTGCAACTTGCGCCGATCGCGAAAGTAGTTGTGCCCACGTAAGCGTGCGTTCACCAAGCACAAGAGAAACCGCGTTTGGCTGTTTTTTGGCGTGATAACGCACGATGCCACCAGCATCTTTAATCGCGCTTAGCGGATTGTGAGCGCTCTTGTTTGCGCTCTTCTTAACGCTCTTCTTTTTAACTAGTTTGGGAGAACTCTTTTTAACTATCTTCTTTGCAGACTTTTTCTTAACTGGTTTGCGCGAAGTCTTTTTCGCACGCTTTTTCGCACGCTTTTTTACAGTCTTTTTCGCAGTCTTTTTTGCAGTCTTTTTTGCAGTCTTTTTACGACTCTTTTTCGCAGATTTTCGTTTGGATGTGGCCATTGCCAAAGACTAGTAGGAACATTTATCGCGGTGCAACAACAAATTTAGCTAGTTGACTAGCCAGTTGACTAGCCAATGAAAATTGGCGTTATTTCTGACCTACGGTTTTTTTGTACCACTTGACCAAACCACTCCATGCTTTAGAAAGATCCACAACTGGGGCAGAACTTGTCGAAGACTTGGCCTGTGATGCATTGCTAGAGCCAGACTTCGTGCCTAGATCTTTAGATGCTGCTACCCGATTTGCAGTTGCTTTGAGATCACTGATCTTGGGAAGCGGTTTAGAAGGACTGCTCACCTTTTTTGCGACTTTTTTCTTCGCAACTGTTTTCTTTTGAGCTGACTTTTTTGAAGTTGTACTTTTCTTGGCTGACTTTTTTGCAGGTGTGCGTTTTGTAGGCATCACCCTAAGTTAGTCCACCGAACCACCTAAGGCAATAGTATGACCATCATCTCGTTGACAACCGAATTCATCGCATCCACCGACTTAGTTGAACTAAGTGTCTATAAATATGGTCTAAACAGTCACTCACGCGACATTTCTAGGACATCGCAATCACCTCACAACTCCAAGCCTGCAGTGATGATGTCTCATGCGACAGGTTTTCACGGTCGATGTTTTGATCCGGTAGTTGAGTATTTGCAAACCGACTTCGCTTGCACATCCTTCGACTTTCGGGGATACGGCGACTCGCTCTTAGACAAAGACTGGCCCGTTGACTGGCAAGGTTATTGTGACGACGCACTCGCGGTTGCCAGGTCATTGAAAAATCAAAATCAGATCATCGCCGTTGGGCACTCAATGGGTGCCGCGGCTTTGGCTATGGCGGCCCTGATTGAGCCCGAACTTTTTAAGGCACTGATTCTCTATGAGCCGATCATTTTTCCCGCCCCGATTCGTGATGCTCGCACAACCGCAAATAAGCCAAGCCCATTAGTCGAAGGGGCTAGACGACGACGCACGACTTTTGCATCACGCGACGAAGCTTTTGCGAATTACTCCGCGAAACCACCGATGAATGTGTTCGAACCGGGGTCTCTACGTGCCTATATAGACCATGGATTCAACGATTCGCAAAATGTCGAAACTAATGAAAATTGCGTTGTCCTTAAATGCGACCCTGAACATGAGGCCAGAACTTACGAAACTGGCGCATCGCACGAAACTTGGGAGCGGTTGCATTTGTTGCAAGTGCCGACATGGATCGTTGCCGGCGCCGTTGCACCGATGCAACCATCATCATGGTCTGAGTTGATTGCTAATCAGATTACAAACGCAAAGTTTGTTCTGTGGCCAGATGTTGGACACTTTGGCCCGATGCAAAAACCACACCGCCTCGCTGAGTTAGTGCGCGAAGTTTATGCAATCACGAACACTCATTCCGGCATGACCAAAACCAGTTCTGCAAAAAACAATGTCGTAGATTGATCGTGTCGTGACAGAACCTGTTTACCCAATCCCATTAACGCTGTCACCTTCGAGAATAAGCAGTTACCGCTCGTGTCCAATGCAATTCAGATTCGTCTCGATTGAGAAACTTCCTGAGCCGCCGCAAATACATTTAGTCAAAGGCAACTTCGTTCATAGGGTGCTTGAATTATTGCTGGCTAACGACTCGGAGTTGCGAACTCCAGAAGCGGCGCTCGAAGCATTTGAAGTTACTAAATCTCAATACGAATCATCAGTCAGATTTATTGCACTCGGCCTAAGCGATGATGCTCGCGACGCTTTCTTCAAAGATTCACGTGAAATCTTGAACGGTTACTACCGCATGGAGAACCCGCGAAATACAAAAGTTATCGGCCTCGAGTTGAAACTTGAGGCAGACTTCGGCAAATTTGTTCTTGGCGGCATCATCGATCGACTCGAATACGATGAAAACGATCAACTGGTTATTAGCGATTACAAAACCGGCAAGACACCATCTGCGAAGTTTGGCGCAAATAAAATGGACAACATGCATCTTTATGCATCGTTGTGTTTGCGTGTGCGTGGTGAACTGCCAAAAAAACTTCGGCTGATGTATCTAAAGTCGAGTACACCGATTGAAGTAGACGTAACAATGCAATCGAATATCAAATGCGAGACTGCGGCGATTGAAACTTTTGACCAGATCGCGGAGTCGTGCCAGTCGGGCATTTTCGCCACCAACAAATCTGGGCTTTGCAACTTTTGTGCATTCAAGCAATGGTGCCCCGAATTTGGAGGCGACGACTCGCAGGCGAAAATTGAAGCGCCGAAGATATATCCGATGATTCCGAGAGACTAGAAATAAGTCATGAACGAATCTCGTCGCGCGAAGTTACATGCGTTCGATCTGAAAGTTGATCGACTTTTAGAACCAACCCGCAATTTCAAACCGACAATCTGGTTGTTCACAACGGCGACTGCGCTTGGCGACTTCGGCATACTGTGGCACATCGTCGGAATTGTACGCGCGGTTGCCGATAGCAGTCGCGTCAAACAGGCGCTTATTCTTTCGGCGCTAATGGGTATCGAGAGCCTGATTCTCAATCAGGGCATCAAACCTTTTTTCAAGCGCAAAAGACCGACCGTTAAAGGTGACACGCGCTTTAAAATTCGCACACCGCGCACTTCGAGTTTTCCAAGTGGGCATGCCAGTTCTGCTTTTTTTGCAGCCGTCGTTTTGACTCGCTGGTCAACTTGGCCCGCAATCGCCACATGGTTTGCGTTTGCAGTTGTAATCGCCGCGAGCCGAGTCGCCGTTCGCATTCATCATGCCACCGATATTTTTGCCGGTGCTCTGATCGGCACCGCGATGGGCCTTGTTGCACATTTCGCAATTTCGTTTTTCTAAAATCCGCGCTAAAGCGCGCCGATATTAAACCTCTGGCGTAGATGCGGTTGCGCTGGTCGTCAACAACAACCGAACGTCGAGAAGCAAGTCAGCGACTTCGCCAGTTGAAACCAATTCACGCTGCAACATTTCGCCAAGTGCTTTGTCTATTACGCCGAGTGCTTCAGTTATGACTGCTGCTTCGCGTGAATCTGTCATGTGCTTTAACCTCTCGATAAATCTAATTTTTTAAATTGCTGATGAACCGAAGGCTAGTGCGACTAACACACTCGGCGACGGCTTTGCGCTCAAATTATGTCCGAAGCATGTCACATGCTTGTTACGAGCGCTATCTACGAATAGAAGTGTTGCCCTGCTTGTGCGTAACATCACAACATGGAATTAGCCAACAAAAACACGGTTGTGACTGGCGCCGCAAACGGCATCGGCAGAGCAGTCGCCGAAGCATTTCATAGTCAAGGTGCGCGGGTCGTACTCGCAGACCGTGACCAAAAACTTTTGGATGAAGTAACTGCGCAACTCAACGCCAAGCGCCCGAATTCGGCTTTGGCCGTCGCGTGTGACTTATCCACTGAAGACGCAAATGCAGATCTGGTTGCAAAATCAACACAGTTCTTGGGCTTCATCGATCTCTTTTACGCCAACGCGGGCGTTGCAATGGGCACCGATCTCACAACCACCGAAGATGCATGGGACACATCGTTTGCAATCAATGTGCACGCCCACCGATGGGCCGTGAAGTATTTGATTGACGATTGGCTAA
>CAXNFV010000106.1:0-4705 GCA_964201675.1 Ilumatobacteraceae bacterium
TCGAAAATGCCTGAATATTGCTGCGCGCGACACGCGAATGTTTAATGTCTCCAACGATTGTTATTTGCATGCCGTCAAATCTTGTGGTGTGCGTGACTTCGCGAATTGTGTAGCAGTCAACCAACGCCTGAGTCGGATGCTGATGTGCCCCGTCACCAGCATTAATGATCGAGGCTTTCGTCCATTGTTCTATTTGCCACGGAATACCCACCGATTTGTGTCGCACAACGAATGCGTCGACGCCCATGTCGGTAATTGTGGCGACCGTATCGCGCAACGATTCACCCTTGTTGACGCTTGAAGTTGAAACATTAAAAGTCAAAGTGTCTGCCGAAAGTCTTTTCGCAGCCGTCTCAAAACTCAGACGAGTTCGAGTTGAATCTTCAAAAAATAAACTTGCAACAGTCCGACCACGCAACGCCGGAACCTTGGGCACGGGCCTCTGGTTAATTTCTGCCATGTGATCTGTCAACTGCAATAGTTGCAACAAACCATCGGCGCCGAGTTCGTCGATACCGCGTAGATGCTTCACTTGCTGGTCGCATTCTTTGCCGTTATCCGCACGCCGTCACTAGTTGCCGATACATCATCATCATGTTGTGTAGGCAAATTCTTGCCAACAAAATCAGGGCGGATCGGGAGTTCACGGTGACCACGATCAACCAAAACTGCGAGTTGTACCGCCCGCGGACGACCGAAATTATTCAGTCCTTCCATCGCTGCACGAACAGTTCTTCCGGTGAACAACACATCATCTACGAGCACGACCGTCGCACCAGTCAAATCAAACGGAATATTCGTAATCGCGCCAAGCGAAACAGGGCGAAGCCCAATGTCATCACGATGCAGACTGACATCCAGCGCACCGACAGGAACGGTGACGGCACTTTCAATTTCATTGATCTGCTTGGTTATTGCCTCGGCGATCCATGTACCACCACGTTGCAGACCGACAATGGCAAGACCTTCAACACCATGGTTGCGCTCGATGATTTCGTGAGCGATGCGAACAATTGCGCGACGCACATCTGTCGCACTCATCACCTCATGCGGCGTGTCTGACCTCGCGCTGATACTCAAAACAGTCCTTCCGTCCGAGCCTCACAGGACTCAATTTACGGTTGATAAATATTGAACTTAAACCGCCACAAATATAGCACGCACTGCAACAGGTAAACGCTGTCGCTTATGAACTAACGCTTGCGCTAGCCCGCTATTTTGCGTTGGTACACAATCCACCACTCATTTGCGTATGAGATTGCGAACTGTGCCGAGACCTCACGCCAAGTTTTCTGCATACTTTCATCCATTGATGCAGGTAAGACCACGAACTCAATGTCATTAGTAAACGGCAAAATATCCCCCGATGCAAAAGCGTCCATTCCATATAAGGCGCGTTTAAAAGGCACCGGGAAAGCATAAATTCTTTCACGTCGCGCTAAATGTGCGGTCAATGGGTGATATGCGCTGACAACAGCATCGTTCGGGATCTTGCTCAACGCCACGCGTGCAGCAATCACTGCGGGATTACTCGAGCCGCTGTACGAAACTCGGGTGCGCGCACCAGGCAAAGGCGCCCAAAGAAACGCGCAAACAAGTGTGCTCAAAGCACAGAACGTAACCAAGATTCGGCGCCACTTCTTTCGCAAACGACCAATCGCAAATACCGTGCCAATGACTAGAACTGGTACCACCACAAATGAGTAGTGATACTCAATGTGGTACTGGTACCAAAAATTACTTAAAATATTCGTGAAGATTACCAATCCTGCGATCGCTGCAACTTCCGGAAACACAATGAACCCGAATGCGACAGGTGCGACAAGTTGCAAAACATAAAATGGTCGAGAATCACTGACAAAGTACCTCAGCAATGCCATCGGATCAGTGAACAAAGTGGCGATTGTGCCCTGAACACCACCGAATGGGATACGCCATCCATTTCTAAATGGCACGCCGTTTATTCCACGCTGGATACCGAAAATTGCAAGCAGCGAATACCAAAATGAAACCAAGACCGTAAAAAGACCAATCTTCAACTGTTTGCGCCAAGCGACCCAGCCCCCTAATGGAATAAGAATCAATGAGACATCTTCTTTGACGCTCATGGCTAGCAAGACAGCGATGATGTACATTCGCCATTTAGATTCAAACGCCGCGTAGAGAGCGGTTGCAATGAACACGCCCAAAAATGCATCGGGGTGAAAATTTTCTAGCGCAATCCACACAGTGGCGGGATGCAACAGATACGCCGCAACAAACACGGTTGCCATGGCTTCACTCTCTAAACGATTGCGAGTGAACAAAAATATCGGCACCGCGCCAGCGACAATTGCGAATGCTTGAATCACAAACAGAGTTGATGTGCTACCGATAATCCAATAAACCGGCACTAGAAAGAGCAAAATGAAACTCGTGTGATCACCAAACAGATTGCGACCCATCAGAGTTACAAATGGATTGTGAAAGCGAGACAACAGCCAGATTCCCTGGTCATAGAGTCCGAAGTCGTAAGCAGAAGTTGCCAAGCTTCGATGCATTTCAACACTCAACGCAGCAAAATAGAAACCAACGACGGCCATCATCGCCGCTGTTAAGACCTCCCAGACGGTGGCCTCCTTGACACGATCGCCCAAATTATCCAGAAATCGTTTCGTATTAAACGCCCTTTGAACGAACCTGCTTGGCAATTGCCGATAGTACACCGTTTACATAGCGACCTGACTCTTCTGTCGAAAAGCGTTTTGCCAGTTCTACAGCTTCGTTAATGATGACCGCCACAGGGACCTCAGGACGATCTAGGAGTTCGTAAATCGCAAGTCGCAGAACGTTTCGATCGATAGCAGGCATGCGATGAATTGTCCATGTGTGCGAGTATTCGGTGATCATCTCGTCTAACTGGGGTTGTCGAGATGAAACACCGGATGTGAGAAGAGAAACTAAATTATCGACGGCGAGTATTTGGGCTGCAATGATTTCAGATACTGGCAGACTTCGAGATTCGGCCTCGTACAAGAAATGTACCGCTCGTTCACGCGCTGAACTACGAACATCCTCGCCCGGTTTTGAATTTCGGGTGGAAGTCATCAAACTCTCGTTATATATTCGCCTGATCGCGTATCAACTTTGACTCGGTCACCGATATTCACAAACAAGGGCACCTGAATTACTTTGCCTGTTTGCAAAGTAGCCGACTTGCGACCGCCTGAAACTCTGTCACCTTGTAACCCAGGTTCGGTGTTGGCAATATCAAGTTCAACGGTTACCGCAATTTCAACGCTCACGATCTCGCCATCGTGTGTCGCGATAATTGCGATGCCGTTTTCGACCAAATAGTCGGCGACATCGCCCAACGCAGTAGGACTGACATTAATTTGGTCAAAAGTCGCGGTATCCATAAAAACAAAATCGTCTCCGTCTTTATATAGAAACTGCATGTCATTTTTATCAAGAATTGCTTGCTCAACTCGAATGCCTGCATTGAATGTTTTTTCTAGAACATTGCCCGTGCGCAAGTTGCGAAGTTTCGTACGCACAAAAGCACCGCCTTTGCCGGGCTTGACATGCTGAAAATCGATCACTGTGAAAAGATTGTTGTCAATCTGAAGAGTGATGCCGTTCTTTAGGTCGTTAGTTGAAATTGCAGGCACTTGCGATCCTTTTTCGTGTGAGTAAGTATTCGACAGCCGCTTTGCGTGACGACCACAAGGTCTTCAATTCGCACACCACCGAGCCCTTCACGATAGACGCCAGGCTCAACAGTTACTACCTCACCCACTTCAAGAGGTTCGGCGAAGCCGTTTCGCACCCAAGGCATTTCATGAATCTGCAAGCCGACACCGTGCCCGGTGCTGTGACTGAACTCAGAACCGAACCCTGCAGCTGCAATAAATTCTCTACAGATGCGATCGACATCTTGCGCCAGCACCCCTGCGCGAACATGGCTGAGCCCAAGCAGTTGAGACGCGCTAACAACTTCGTGCATTTCACCGAGCACCGGGTCTACTTCACCTATCAAATAAGTTCGAGTCATATCCGAGTGATAGCCATCAACCAACCCACCAACATCGATCACCACGCTGTCGCCTTCAACAATCTTTCGGGCAACGGGTCGATGATGCGGTCGCGCCGCATTCGGGCCACTGGCGACAATCGTGTCATAACTCGTGAATTCAGCCCCATGTTTGCGCATTCGGTAATCAAGTTCGTCGCGTATGTCTCGTTCAGTTAAGCCCAACACGAGCATTGGCTCGACTTCGCCGAGTGCCGCATCAGTCGCACTTGCTGCCAACTCCATTCGTTGAATCTCGGGTTCTGATTTGCGTCTGCGCAGATGTGGCACAACTGCGGAGACTTTGACTAGTTCTGCATCTATTTGTGCCGTCATAGTCTCGTGAGCCGTCACCGTCATCTCTGACGGATCAAAGCCAATCGTCTTCAAATCTTTGGTTGTGTGCAACACACCTTCACGCAATTCTGCGGCGCTTCGACCCTCAATCACAGAACATTGAGCATGCGAACCTATGGTTTGTTCGCGAGATTGATCTCCGTAACGACCATCGACAATCAACACCATGTCGTCAGGACGCACAATTAGCGTGCCAGCCGACCCAGTGAAGCCTGTGAGCCACCGAATGTTGTTTAAGTCAGTGACCAATAGTGATGTGACTTTGCTATTTGTCGTCTGATCAAGTCTCTGGCGCAC
>CAXNFV010000107.1:0-4636 GCA_964201675.1 Ilumatobacteraceae bacterium
TGACAGTTACGCAAGACATTATCAATGCCACTGAGATGGCAAAATCAATGGGACCAGTTCGAATTCTTGTTAACTCGGCTGGCATCGGTTGGGCACAACGCACAGTTGGCAAAGATGGTTCATACGAGTCGGCCGCAAATCTTGATGCGTTCAAAAAAGTAATTGCGATCAACTTGGTCGGTTCATTCGACTGCATTCGCATCGTCGGCACAGCGATGAGCACAACTGAGCCACTCGCAAATGGTGAGCGTGGCGCGATCGTCAACATCGCATCGGTTGCCGCGTACGACGGACAAATTGGTCAGGCTTCATACTCGGCTTCGAAGGGCGGAGTAGTCGGCATGACTTTGCCAATCGCTCGCGATCTTTCGGCCATCGGCGTTCGTGTTAACACGGTTGCGCCAGGTTTGATCGACACACCTATATATGGTCAAGGCGAATCGAGCGAAAACTTTAAAGCAAACCTTGAAAAGGGTGTGCTGTTTCCACATCGACTTGGCGCACCAGAAGAACTCGCGTCGATGGTTGTCGAGTGCATCACGAATAGTTATATGAATGCCGAGTCAATTCGCGTTGACGGCGGCATACGCATGACGCCAAAGTGACGAACCGATAATTCGCGTGGCTGGTATCCACGTTCTACATCGCCATCCGTTTACACCGTTCGACGAAACACCGCCAGTTGAGGCTGCATCATTTTCGGCAATGCCGATACCCGAGCAGATTTTGCCACAACTTGTTGGCGAAAACTTCCGTCATCGTCTCGGCACGTTTCCGGTAGAGATTGCAAACTGGTTGTTGCGTGACGCTGAATTTGATTTGACGGTTCAGTTAAAAAAGAAACTTTTGGCCACACGTCGCAGCGAAGTCGTTGGTTTGCAGCCATTTGGCGAAGATGTCGCTCAAGAAGCGGCACAACTTGTCAGTCAGTGGGCAGGTGTCGAGTTGTCGAGCACTGGCATCAATGCACTAGTTGATGCGAGTTTGCTCGTCGCCGATGATCTTGCTGTTTTGCAGCCAGTCAAATCACAAGATGGCAGCGAGCAATTGTTGCTTAACGCGGCGGTTGTGTGTTGTCCGAGTCGATGGATGTTGTCTGAAAAAATGGGGCACAACATGCTCGCAAGTCATGAGCCTGTGGCAAAATATGCCGATCATGTTGGCGCTGCGGTCGACACTTATTTTCAACGCCTCACAGTCGAAAAGCCCGTGTGGCGATCGAACTGGATAATTCAAGATCACCCGGCGCTATTTCAGCCGCAAATTCCATCGGGGCCACTCGTGAAAACCCCAGACGAGTTATGGATTCGTATGGAGCGTCAAACTTTGCGCCGACTGCCAAAAACTGGTGGCATTTTGTTCACCATTCGCGGATATCAACAGCCCTTGCCCGATTATCTCTCGCGCAGCAAACAGATCGCCCAAGACACGCGCACACTTGTCGAACGACTGCCAGACGACGTCGCACAATATAAATCAGTTCTCAAATATCGCCCAGCCATCATGACCTGGATCAACCAATTCTGCTGAGACAAGTGTTCGAGTTTTAAAATTTACGTCGTGTAGTCGGCGTTGATGCGAATGTAGCCGTCGGTTAGGTCGCAGCCCCACACAGTGCAGTCGGCGTTGCCCGTGTTAAGCGTGACATGAATTCGAACGGTATCGCTACGCATATATTTGCTCAGTGCATCGAGCCCAGAAGCGCCAACAAAAGTTGGGTAGACCTCTTGTATACCAAATCGAATCACAACCTTTGATTCGTCGATGTCGTGTTCATCGCTGCATTTGCCAATTGCCATTGCTACTCGACCCCAGTTGGGGTCTGCGCCATGAACGGCAGTCTTAACCAGCGGCGAATTAACGATTGATTTCGCCACAAGTTTTGCTTGACGCGCATCGCGAGCGCCATCAACACAAACTTCAATCAGTTTTTCGGCACCTTCGCCGTCACCAGCAACTTGCTTTGTCAGTGACAGCGCAACTTCATAAAGCGCCGTCTCAAACGAGACAGTATCGACCGAGCCAGCAGCGCCGCTGGCCAAAATTATTGCAGTATCGCTAGTTGATGTATCTGTGTCAACAGAAACACAATTAAAAGTCTTATCAATTACGCGGCGAAAAATCTGATCAAGCGATGCTTTGTCGATTTCGGCATCAGTAAACATCATCGTGATCAAGGTCGCCATGTTCGGCTCGATCATGCCGACGCCTTTGGCCACACCAACAACTCGAGCCGACGTGCCTGCGACGACAGATTCGGCAGTTTTGTGCACCGTATCGGTAGTCATAATTCCGCGCGCAACATCTTCAACCGAAGTGTTTTCAAATTTGTCTGGTATCGCAGACAAACCGACACGCACATTTTGCATTGGATACTGACGGCCGATAACGCCAGTTGACGCGACTAAAACATCTTTCGCCTCACAACCAACTTTTTGCGCAACAGCACTAACAACTTCGCGAGCGTTACTCATGCCTTCGGCACCTGTTGCGACATTTGCATTTTTTGAAATCACCACAACGGCGCGAGCCGAATTGTTGGCAATATTTTCTCGGCTGACTATGACACTCGGGCCAGCAAAACGGCTTTGCGTAAACACGCCAGCCGCAACGCACACACTTTCAGCAACAACAAGAGTCAGATCTTGCGACGAGTCTTTAATGCCGATGTTCGCGACGTAGGCACTAAAACCTTGTGGCAGTTTCACGAACTCAGCCTATTTTTTATCGGCGAAGTATTTAGCCAAATTATCAAGCGTTTTGCGAATGGCGAGCTCGTTTTTGCGAACATAGCCAGCCAACTTAAGCATCAAGGGTGACTTTGAGGTGCCGTATGAAAACTGTTCGGTCACCATCGTGCCGCCTTGCGTCGATTCGAGGATGTAGCGCCAAACATGCCCGCCAAAGTGGCGCCATGCGATCTGCTTGCCTTCAACAAACTCGACAACAGTGTTTGTGATTTTGTATGGCGCACCTTTTTTCATGCTCATTCCAAAAGTTGCGTTCAACGAGAGTCGCTGCGGCGCCGAAGACTTTGGTGCGACCACCGAACCTGAACCATCGATCACAGCGTGCATTGCTGGGTTTGCAAGAAGTTCAAAAATTTGTTCGGGGCTGGCCGAGACCAACTTGCTTACAGAAACAATCTTGTTTTTATTGTCGTGGGCGATCGCGTCCGGTGTGGTCATGGGTTTGATGTTAGGCGAGTGATGTGAGCACTGCTTCGCCACAGCGCCGACCTGAGTAAAGCGCGCCCTGAATCGACCCCGTATCGCGATGGTCGCCACAAACAAACAAGCCGTTGCCAAGCGACACGTTTTGTTTCGGATTAAACGGCGGCAGTTGTTCAGGCCCCGCGTGAGTGATGCGATATGTCTTGATGAGACTCCAGCCGTCGACTTGCGGCCCCCACCAAGTGCGCAATTGATTACGCGACATCTCTTCAAGATCACCTGTGATGATGCCTGGTAAAGCCGCAACAATCAGGTGTTTGCCAGGTGGGGCATAGCTTGGCGCAACATTGCTCAGCACTGCCGCGTTCAACACGGGGCCTTGACCTGTGCCATCGAGAACAACGAATTTTTCATGTGTCGGCGGCGTGTCGGCCGAGAAATAAACACAGCCGACAACACGTGATGCGATTTCGCTGGTTCGCAAAAGTTCACTGGCGCTTGGCTGATCAGTTGCCACAACCACAGCCTTTGTTTCGATTCGCGCATTTGCAGTTGATACGAAACCTGGCTCGATGTTTGTTGCTCGCGTATTTAGAAATACATTTTCGGCGCCTAGAAACTTCGCCATCTGTTCAGGAATTGCGCTCATGCCGTTTGCCGGTAACGCACTTTGCCCTTCGCTGAGGTACTTAAAAATAATTTCAAACATTCGTCGTGATGTACGCAACTCTGGGTCGAGTTGAATGCCACCAAAAAGGGGCCGAAAGAATCGGTCAATCATCTTTGTTGAAAAGCCAAGACCGCGCAATGCAACAACAGTCGAGATATCGGTGTTGTTCAAAATTTTGTCTTCGTTACGGTGCATTACGCGCCATCGCAATGCAGCGACACGCAACTTGTCGGTCAGCGAACCGATCGGCGCAAAAACTGTCGCAGCGGCTCGTTTGGGTTCGCGGAATGGGTCGGTAACAACCGATGATCTACCATTTTGCACCACGAGCGCACCTGAACTAAACATCTTTAAATCAAGCGCACTCATGTCGATTTGGGTTTTCAATTCGGGATACGCGGTGAGCAGCACTTGAAATCCGCGATCAAGTAAAAAACCATCGACTTTGTCGGTGCGCACGCGACCGCCAACGCCGTCTTGTGCTTCAATAACTATTACAGATCTGCCATGACTCTTGATCTGCCTTGCGGCTGCCAAACCTGCCAAGCCAGCGCCGACGACAACTGCGTCAACACGCGTTGGCAGTTGGTTCATTTGTTGAGCAAAGCGCGCAACGCAACGTCTATTGTCGAGTGCGCAAAAGTAAAGCCAGACTTTTGCAACTCAATTGGCATCACTCGCTGCCCCGTGAACAACAGAGCATCGGCGAGTTCGCCACCGAGCAAGAGTTTTGGTCCAAATTTTGGTATCGGTAAAATTGCAAGTCGTTTGAGAGCGCGAGCCAACGCAGTTG
>CAXNFV010000108.1:0-4592 GCA_964201675.1 Ilumatobacteraceae bacterium
TGATGCATGTTCAAGTTGTTAACGACAGTTCGCCGTCAAGCGCTCTTAGCAATATTCAGCAAACCTCAGACGAAAACGTTGATGACAAGCCGGCTGCAATCTCTAAAAACAACTCGAGCACAGGCGTCTTTGGTGCACCGGACTGGTCAAAAACCCCGCGTAACTCGCCATGCCCATGTGGGTCGGGCAAAAAATACAAGATGTGTCACGGCCGCACCAACTAATACGATCGACAAGATCGCCTGCAACCAACTGTCGCATTAAATATCAGATCAAATATCAACTATGAAAGATTTCTCCACAGAACTCGGTGAACTCCGCAAACGCGTAGACGAAGCCGCAAAATATCTCAATGTAGAAACCTCGCGCGGGTTATTGATCGAGTTAGAAGTTGAAGTCGCAAAACCTGACTTATGGAACGATCAAGACCATGCCAAAGAAATTAACTCGCAGTATGTTGCCGTTAAATCTGATTTAGACGAGTTCGATCTTCTATCAAACACTCTTGATGACTTGTTTGTGCTGCACGACCTTGCTCGCGAAGCAGATGATGCTTCACAAGAGCCTGAACTAGAAAGTGGCGTGGCGGCTTGTCGTTCAAAACTTGATCTACTTGAAATGCGCAGCATGTTCACCGGCGAACACGATGCTTGCGACGCGATTTTGCAGATCAACGCCAAAGACGGCGGTGTTGACGCCCAAGACTGGAGCGAAATGTTGCTGCGAATGTATCGCAGATGGGCTGAGTTGAAGAGTTTTGGTTTTGAAATTGGAGATATTTCAATCGGCACTGAAGCGGGCATTCTTTCGGCAGATGTCACGATTCGTGGAAGATATGTCTATGGACTTTTGACAAGCGAACGTGGCACGCATCGACTTGTGCGAATTAGTCCGTTTGATAATCAAGGCAGACGGCAAACGAGTTTTGCACTTGTGCAGATCTGGCCAATTTTAGATCAAGCGGAACTTGAAATTAATGAAAGCGATATTCGCATGGAGGTGTTTCGTGCGTCGGGCGCCGGTGGACAGCACGTTAACAAAACCTCTTCAGCAGTTCGCTTAATTCACGAACCAACGGGGCTTGTTGCTTCGTCGCAACAAGAGCGAAGTCAGTTGCAAAATCGTGAAAGTGCATTAAAGCGGCTAAAGGCGATGATTATCGCTCAAGACGAAGAAGAGCGCGCTGCGGCACTTTCGCAAATTGCGGGCAAGCAAGCGCAAGTTGGTTGGGGGAGTCAAATTCGTTCATATGTTTTGCAGCCTTATCAAATGGTCAAAGATCTTCGAACCAATGTTGAAACAGGCAATGTCACAGCAGTTTTAGACGGCGATCTTGATCAATTTATGGAGGGCTACTTAAGGTGGCGTCGCTCAGATAAAGAGATGCAGGACAATGCAAAATAATTACTTAAAGGTGTCGGCTGTCGCAAAATGCTAAGTTTGGCGCAATGATTCGTCTTGAAAACGTGACGAAAATCTACGGCAAAGATTCTGTTGCCGTCAGAGAAGCGTCTTTCGATATTCCAAAAAGCCAGTTCGTGTTTTTGGTTGGCCCATCGGGTTCTGGCAAATCAACGTTGCTGAGGTTGATGAATCGCCAAGAGCAACCTGAGCATGGCGATGTCTGGGTTGCTGGTCGAAACATCAATGAACTCCCGGCATCGCGTGTGCCGCACTTGCGCCGAACCATGGGCAATGTGTTTCAAGATTACAAACTTTTGTTGAACAAGACGGTCTTCGAAAATGTGGCGTTCGCCCTTGAAGTGATCGGAAAACCGCGTCACGTTATTGAGCGTCAAGTGCCGATCGTGCTAGAGCTTGTCGGCTTGGCGGGTAAACGCGAACGGTTTCCAGAGCAGTTATCGGGTGGTGAACAACAGCGCGTATCAATTGCGCGGGCGTTCGTCAATCGCCCTTTGATCTTGTTGGCTGATGAGCCAACAGGCAACCTTGACCCGACGACGAGTGAAGGCATCATGAGTCTGCTGGATGAAATCAACGAAACCGGCACGACAGTAGTAATGGCGACTCATGATCACCGAGTTGTTAATGCGATGCGACGCCGAGTTATTCAACTCGATAACGGAGTCATTGTCCGTGACCAAGAGCGCGGAGTGTACGAATAGATGTTTTCGCGAATCGGTTATGCAGTGCGCGAGACGTGGGCGAGTTTCAGACGAAACCTAACTCTCACGGCGGCGGCTATTTTGACTTCTGCAGTTTCGCTTTTGCTCGTCGGTACCACGTTTTTAATTCAAAGGGCATTCGAAAATTTACTTGTTCAGTGGCGCGGTGACGTAGAGATGATTGTGTTCGTTCGCAGCGATGCTTCTGCAGAGCAAATTACTTTGATTGACTCTGTGCTCAGAGCGTCGCCGACGATTATTGACGTCAGCAAATTGACGTATCTCAATAAATCCGAAAGTTATGAAGAGGCCAAACGAATATTCGTGGGTGACCCGGTAACGCTGAGTCTTTTAACCCCTGAATCGATCCCGACACAGTTTAAAGTGGTGCCGCTTTCTGACGACCCGACGCTCGTTCGTTCGCTAAGCGATCAATATCGCACGCTCCCTGGGGTTGAAGCAGTGGCTTTGGCCGAAGATGAGTTTCAAGTGATTTCGACGCTTTCAAATTTCATTCGGGTTGTCACACTCGTAATGTCTCTGGTTCTTCTGGTCGTTGCGGTCGGTTTGATCTGGAACACGATTCGAACTGCGATGTTCGCTCGCCGTCGAGAAATTGAAGTGATGAAACTAGTCGGCGCAACAAACTGGTTTATCCGTATTCCGTTTATGTTGGAAGGATTACTGCAAGGTTTGTTGGGTGGCATCGTGTCATGTGGCGGACTGTGGGCATTGAATTCTGCGTGGTCAAGTGGCGTGGCTGGTTTTAAACCTGGCACTGGAATCAGTTCGTTGATCGTGCCGAGTAGCTATTTGACATCAGTCATGCTGATTTTGTTGGGCATTGGTGCGGTAGTCGGCGCTGTTGGCTCAGCGATTGCTGCAACGCGCTTTCTTGATGTTTAAATAACTGCATGGCAGATATAAACGATTTTTCGCAAATTGAATTTAGCGTCAGCGAGAATATCGCGACCATCACACTCAACCGTCCAGAGAAATTGAATGCTTTTACGAATACGATGTTGCACGAAATTGTCGCCGCGTTTGATTTGACAGACGCAAACGACGATGTTCGCGCGGTGATAGTCACTGGCGCCGGACGTGCATTTTGTGCAGGAGCAGATCTCTCGCTGGGTGGAGAAACTTTCAGTCGTGGTGGCAGTGATGTGCAAGGCGTGCGTGGAGTACCGCGTGATGGTGGTGGTCTTGTTTCGTTGCGAATCTTTAACAGTAAAAAACCCGTTATTGGTGCGATCAATGGTCCGGCAGTTGGCGTTGGCGTGACAATGACTTTGCCGATGGACATTCGTTTGGCCAGCAACACATCAAAATTCGGTTTTGTATTTGCCCGTCGCGGCATCGTTACTGAAGCCTGCTCGTCTTGGTTTTTGCCCCGTGTTGTAGGTATCTCTCGAGCGACCGAGTGGGTTTTTACCGGACGAATGGTTAGCCCGGACGAGGCCAAAGAATCTGGTCTGGTACGAAGCGTTCACGCCCCAGAAGATTTGCTTTCAGCCGCCCGTGCGATCGCATCTGAGATTGCTAACAACACGGCACCGGTATCTGTTGCGATGTCGCGACAAATGTTATGGCGAATGCTTGGCGCAACGCACCCAATGGAAGCCCATCGCGCAGAATCACGAGGCATCATGCAACGCGGAAGTTCTGCCGACGCGCGTGAAGGAGTGACCAGTTTTCTAGAAAAGCGCGCGGCTAATTTCACGATGAATGTGTCGACTGATATGCCAAATATTTTTCCAGACTGGCAAGATCCTGAGTTCAAGTAACTCGCTGTTTGAGCGTGTCGGAGGACTGCCATTCTTTGAACGGCTTGTTAATCGGTTCTATGAAGGCGTCGCTGTCGACCCAGTTTTAATAGTTTTGTATGCCGAACCAAATGATTTAGAGAAAGCGCGGCTTCATCTCACTTGGTTTCTCGCCCAATATTGGGGAGGGCCGCCGATGTTCAACGAAAACCGCGGCGACCCAAAATTACGAATGCGTCACATGACTTTTCGAATCGGACCAGTAGAAAGAGATCAATGGCTGGTGCACATGTTAGGTGCAGTCAACGAGTTGTCCCAAGATGATTCAATTCGTCAAGAACTTACTGATTATTTCGTCAAGGCTGCCGAACACCTGCGAAACGACACTGGGCTACCAATTTCTTCGGCCGATTATCCGCGCTAGCACGAGTTAGCGCAGCGCGTAACACGCAATCGCTGCTGCTGCTGCAACATTGAGCGAGTCAATCGCAGGGTTCATTTCGATTCGCACTTGATAGTTGGCACTCGCCATTGCCTCAGCGCTAAGACCAGCACGCTCAGAGCCGAAGACAAGTGCACGGGGTTTATTTGGTTCGAGCATGACTTTGGATAAATCAGTGGCCAAGTTGTTTGGCGTCAGTGCAAGCACTGCGAAACCGCGTTGATTTAAATTTTGTAAAGTTTCAGCGATGTTATTGCT
>CAXNFV010000109.1:0-4588 GCA_964201675.1 Ilumatobacteraceae bacterium
CAGCCAAGTACATAAACAAATCGTGCGAAAAGATTTAGATCTCGAGCCGATAATTGTTGATCCGAGTTTCAGTCTGTATTACTTGACAATTCCAGAAGCTCAGTTGGGCGACTCGGTCAGTGCCGCCGATGCACTCGCCAACGCAGTCGCTGTGCAACACAAAGTTGAAGCACCCCAAGTCGCTCGTCGCGCGCTAAGCACCTTGCACTCGGCGATGGCTAAAGCCGACGGCGAAGTTACTGTTGCGGTTCGTCATACGAATAATCCTGACCAGATTGTTGCGGCGTGGCCCGGTTTTGTTGACGCTGCATACGGCATTGCAGTTGATGTTGGCTCAACGACTGTCGCCGGTCATTTGTGTGAACTCTTGACTGGAGAAATCGTTGGTAGTTACGGCTTGATGAATCCACAGATTCGTTTCGGCGAAGACTTAATGAGTCGTGTCTCTTACGTAATGATGAATCCAGGTGGTGACGCAGAACTTACTAAAGCGATTAGAGCCTCACTCGATGATCTTGTCGGCAATCTTGTTTTAAGTGCGGGTATTTCGCGAAATAGTGTTTTAGAAATCGCAATCGTAGGCAACCCGATTATGCATCACATTGTCTTGGGTATCGACCCAACTCCGCTGGGTATGGCACCGTTCGTGTTGGCGACCAATGAATCAGTCAGTGGTTGGGCGAGCGAACTCGATCTTGATCTACCGAACGCCAGTTATTACGTCGGCCCATGCATTGCGGGTCATGTTGGTGCAGATACAGCCGCAGCAATCCTTGCTGAAGGGCCGCACCGTTCGATAGAGATGCAACTGTTAGTTGACATTGGTACGAACGCCGAAATTGTTCTTGGTAATACTGTGCACCAGTTTGCTGCATCAAGCCCAACTGGGCCCGCCTTTGAGGGTGCTCAAATAAGTGCAGGTCAACGGGCAACTGCCGGAGCAATTGAACATGTGCGCATTGATCGCGAGACTCTCGAGCCACGCATAAAAGTCATTGGCTCATCGTTATGGAGCGACGAACCGGGCTTCGCCGAATCACTTGGCGACACAGCAATCACTGGCATCTGTGGCTCGGGAATAATCGAAGTGATTGGCGAAATGTATCTAAGCCGAATCATCGACACTGACGGTGTCGTGCGTGGCGAACTCGCTACAAAGTCGAATCGCATCGTGGCAGATGATCGCACTTTCTCTTATTTATTTTACGAAAACGGTGAGACAAAACTTTACGTAACGCAAAATGATGTACGCGCAATTCAGTTAGCCAAGGCTGCGTTGCGAGCGGGAATTGATTTGCTGGTTGAACATGCTGGTTCACCAGTGGTGCATGACATACGTCTTGCAGGTGCATTTGGTGCACACATTGATCCGGTTTATGCCATGGTGCTTGGTCTCGTGCCCGATTGTCCGGTTGCTGGTGTACGTGCCGTCGGTAACGCAGCGGGTGCCGGTGCAGTGCAATCACTTTTGTCGCGAAAATTGCGTCACGAAATGGAGTCGACCGTGCGTGGCGTCACAAAAATTGAAACCGCTACTGAACCCCGCTTCCAGCAACTTTTTGTCGAGGCGATGGCGTTTCCGCACAAAACAGCTCTTACTCCGAATCTTGCAACGGTTATTGATCTGCCTGAAAGAGCCGAAACTTCATCGGACGGCTCTGGGCGATCTGCACGCCGTCGCCGATCGACTAGCGGCGTGGCAGACTAGAACTCATGACTGACGTAGATCGCACGAGACGTTCGGGTGGGCGAGCAGGTCGACAGACCTTGCGTTCTTCGCATGAACCTAGTCGTGACGCATTCATCACTCGACTTATTAAGCCTTACGAACTCGTGTCAGATGAGGGTCTTGAAATAATTGAACACAACGCTGACACGATTCTTGAAGAAGTCGGCATCGAGGTGCGAGATTATCCATCGGCGATCGCCCGATTCAAAGACGCAGGTGCGGATGTAAACGGCACTCGCGTGAGATTTCCGCGCGGCATGTGTCGCAAGATTGTTTCTGCCACTGCACCTCGTATCTACACACAGCACGCGCGCAATCCGCTCAACAATGTTCAAATCGGTGGCGATGCAACTGTGTTTGCACCAAATTATGGTTCTCCATTTGCATACGACATTGACAATGGTCGTCGCTATGCAACGATTACTGATTTTCAAAACTTCGTGAAACTCGCCTATATGTCGCCCCGCATGCATCACTCGGGCGGAACGGTCTGTGAGCCAGTTGATATTCCGGTTAGCAAGCGTCATCTTGACATGGTTTACGCGCATATCAAATACAGCGACAAAGGTTTCATGGGTTCGGTCACTGCTGGTGAGCGGGCACAAGACAGTGTCGAACTAGCGCGCATCGGCTTCGGTGGAGATTTGCAAGATCGCACGGTGATGACAAGTTTGATTAATGCTTCTTCACCTCTCGTGTGGGATGCTTCGATGCTCGCATCAGCCGAGGTCTACGCACTAAATAATCAAGCAACAATTATTACTCCGTTTATTTTGGCAGGAGCAATGGCTCCGTCGACTTCGGCTGGCGTTGCAACGCAAACTCTGGCTGAGTCTTTGGCTGGCATGACTTTTACACAGCTCGTGCGCCCAGGCGCACCAGTGATAATGGGTTCGTTCGCGTCGTCAATGTCTATGCAAACTGGTGCGCCAACTTTTGGCACGCCAGAACCTGCGATCGTTTTGTACACAATGGCTTCGCTTGCACGCCGACTGGGCGTGCCGTTTAGGTCGGGCGGTTCGTTGACGGCCTCTAAGTTGCCTGACGCGCAAGCCGCTTATGAAAGTGCGGCTACTTTGATTCCAACTTTGATGGCAGGCACCAATTTCGTGCTGCACGCGGCGGGCTGGCTCGAAGGTGGTCTGGCGATTGGTTATGAAAAGTTCATTCTAGATGACGACCAACTCGGCATGATGGCGACTTTTGCCAAAGGTTTGGACGTCTCGCCAAATGGTCAGGCGCTTGATGCCATTCGCGAAAATCCACCCGGCAATCACTTTCTTGGAACCGCGCATACCTTGGCGAATTTTGAGTCGGCGTTTTATCGTTCAACAACCTCAGACAACTCAAGTTATGAACAATGGCTCGAAGATGGTGGCGAAGACTCAGCCAAGCGGGCAAACAAGATTTGGAAAGAGCGTCTCGCGTCGTATGTCGCGCCACCACTTGATGATGCAATAGACGAAGAACTCAAAGAATATGTCGCAAAGCGAAAGAGCGAGTTGCCCGATACTTTCTCGTAGATTTTTATTTACCGGTCATCAAAGTAAACAAAAAACGATCATTTGCCTCTAGCATTGCGCTCATGTCAATTTTTTCGAGTCTCAAAAAATCCTCCGTCAAGGTCACACCTGCCGTAAAGACTCTCGTTAGCAATATGCGTTACGAGTTGATTCCGATGAAGAGCATCGAGCAGGGCATTCTTGATCTGCCGACTGGTGCGCCAGTCTCGGTCACGTGTTCACCAGCAAAGGGTATTGCTGCCACACAAGAGATTTCGGCGCGCTTGATTGCGGCTGGCCACGAAGTTGTTCCACACTTTGCTGCACGTTTGGTCGAGTCTCGCGAACATGTGACCAAACTTGCTTCATGGGTGCGTGAGCAAGGCATCAAAGAAGTTTTCTTGATCGCCGGTGACGCCGAGAAGCCTGCTGGCCCATACAAAGATGGTGTTGAGTTGTTGCACGATTTTTTAGACAGCAATAGCGGGGTAGAACGAGTAGGTTTCGGAAGTTATCCGGACGGGCATGCATTCATTAGCCGTGATGATCTAAGTATGGCGTTGCACCACAAACAAAAACTGCTTGAAGAGGCAGGAGTACAAGGTCTTGCTTCAACACAAATGTGTTTCGACATTCCCTTGATTCGGCAATGGTTAGAGCAAGAACGTAGCAATGGTTTCAAGATGCCGATACAACTTGGCGTACCAGGTGTCGTTGATCGCACTCGACTGATGACTCTCGGTGTTCGTGTTGGGGTAGGTCAATCAATGCGTTATTTGAGCAAGAATAAAACTTCAATAATCAAGATGCTTGCACCAGGTGGTTATGACCCAACAGAACTAGTTGCTGGTCTCGCCAAAGACGCGCAGTCGCTGAACATAGTCGGATTACATTCGTTTACGTTCAACAGTGTTGCCGACACTGCAGCATGGCAGCGAGAAATTCTCGCAAATAAATGAAATCTGACGTCGTCGTCATCGGCGCCGGCGTAATCGGCGGGGCAGTTGCACTAGAGCTCGCCAAAGCTGGTCGCTCGGTTGTGATCGTTGATAAAGGTTCGGCTGCTGGTGCTGGTTCGACATCGGCATCATCCGCAATCATTCGTTTTAGTTATTCAACTTACGATGCTGTTTTGATGGCATGGGAGTCGGCAACCATCTGGGAGAACTGGGCAGACTACTTAGGCGCGATAGACCCGGACGGCATGGCGAAATTCATTCGCACTGGATATTTGGTTTATCGCACCGAGGGCTACGACGGTGAATCAGTTCGCCTGATTTGGGATGACTTAAAGATTCCCTATGAAATTCTCAGTGCCGATCAACTGCGCAAAAAATTTCCGGCACTTGATGCCAAC
>CAXNFV010000110.1:0-4577 GCA_964201675.1 Ilumatobacteraceae bacterium
GGCAACGCAATGCGAAGTTCGTCGTAACCAGGAAACCCAAACGACCCCATGCGAATTACAGGTGTGTCGTTGACGTTTGTTTCGCCTGGCCCGGGCGCAATCACAGTCACTTCGTGGTTGTGTTTTTTTAGATATTCGATTGTGCGCAAGACCGAGTTCGTCACGCCATTGATATGGGGCAGAAAACTCTCGGCAACGATTGCGACTCGCACCTTAAGAACTTAGGAATGAAGTCTTAAATGTCGGCGTACCTCAGGTAACGGCAGTTAATCCGCAGGCTGAATGAATAGTGAATTATAGCAATGGCGATTCGAGGAGTTCGCGAGGTAGTCGGCGTCGAGTATTGGCTTAAATGACAGAGTCTCTTAAGTTGCACTTAAGCGGCAATTAAGTTGCAATTAACAATCGTCATGTATTTTTTTAATCTCTTACGTGTGCATAGAGCACTCGTCGAAATCAATCAGGAGCAAATCATGAACGAAGAATCAGTCACCCCGTCAAATATCTCCGATAACGAGTCATTTGAAAATGTCCTCAACTCATACATGTCGCGTCGTGCCCTCGTGGTCGGTGGCCTCGCCGGTGCAGCGCTTACGTTTTTCGGTGGCGCCGCCGCCTCGGCAAAAAGCAACGGCACAGTCTCGCGTAGTGCCCTCGCATCGCAGGCAGGCACGAATCTTCTTGCCAAGGCTCCAAAAATTTCATTTACTTCTATCCCGTTGCAGTCAAGCCCGATGCCGACGATCGCTCCCGAATACACGTATTCAGTTTTGGCACCATGGCGCGAAAAGCTCGACGGCAGCGGTACTTCATTTGAGTACGCAGGGTTCACCGCCGAACAACAAGAAGCGAGTGTGGGCATTGGTCACGACGGCATGTGGTATCTCGGCGATGACAAAAAAGGTTTGCTCTGTGTAAATCACGAGTATGGAACCAACTTGCACGTTATGGGCAAAGCATCACCAACGAGCCTTGCCGACGTAAAGTTGTCGCAAGCAGCACACGGCATGTCGGTTTTGGCGATCGAAAAGGTCGGCGAAAAATGGAAGATTGCCAAAAGCAAAAAGAACCGTCGCATACACGGCAACACTTTGGTCACGATGAGTGGTCCCGCTGCGACAAGCGCTTATCTCGTGAACAAAGCAGGTAATCCATTTCAAGGAACGCTCAACAATTGCGCCAACGGCTACACACCGTGGGGCACTTATCTCACTTGCGAAGAAAACTTCAATGGATATTTCGGTGCGCTGAACACATCTTGGAAGGCCAGCGCCGAACAGTCGCGTTATGGCATCACCGCAAACAGCAGTGGCTACAACTGGCATAAGTTTGACGCACGATTCGACGTCACAAACGAAAATTATGCCAACGAAGCAAATCGTTTTGGTTGGGTAGTTGAAGTAGACCCGAACAAACCTGGCGTTCAGCCGGTCAAGCGCACAGCCCTTGGTCGTGTCAAGCACGAAGGTGCAGAGGTTGTTGAAGGCAAAGATGGTCGCATCGTTGTTTACATGGGCGATGATGAGCGCTTTGATTACATTTATAAGTTCGTCTCATCGGGCAATTGGAAGAAGATGGTGGCCCGAGGCGTCAGCCCTCTCGATGAAGGCACGCTTTATGTCGCCAAGTTCAGCGAAGACGGCACCGGCCAATGGCTTGAATTGAGTCCGAAGAATGCGGCGTTGTCAACTTGGACAATCGACAAGATTCTTGTCTACACCCGCATGGCTGCAGATTTAGTCGGCGCCACAAAAATGGATCGCCCAGAGTGGGTCGCTGCGTCAAAGAAAACAGGCGAACTTTACGTCACGCTGACAAACAACTCGCAACGCGGCACCGTCGGCAAAGCCCAAGTCGACAAAATGAACCCGCAAGCAGTCAACAGTTCGGGACACATAATCCGATGGAAAGATGTCGATTCACACGTCGGTCTGATGTTCACTTGGGAAATCTTCGTATTGTCAAGTTCCGTATTTGACGAGGGTGGTCAGATGTTCGGCTCGCCAGACGGCATCTGGATCGACCCAGACGGTCGAATTTTTGTGCAGACTGACGGCGAGCAACCAGGCAAGAACAACGATCAGATGCTCGTTGCAAACCCAGTGACACGCCAATTCAAGCGTTTGTTCACGGGCGTTGCGGGCTGTGAAGTTACGGGTGCTGCAGTGACGCCAAGTCGCAAAACAATGTTCGTCAACTTGCAACACCCGGGTGATGGTGATCCGAAAATTTCAAACTTTCCGGCACCGTTCACTGGCGCAAGTGGTCCTGTGCCACGCGATTGCACGATCGTGATCACCGGCAAAAAAGACATCATCGTCGGCGCATAATCCAGGTTTCACTTCAGGCCACACCCCCTGAGTTCTGACTTCTTTTAACAGGGAAGTTTTAACTCGGGCCTGAAGTGATACTCGCGCCGAGACTTTGGTGCTTGCGACTGCGACAATTGGTCAATCTCGCCTGTAATCTTTGCCAATGACGCTGATACACAAACCAGGCACAAGTTGGGACGAGGTCTACCGCAGTGCTCGTTTGATCGCACCCGAGGCTTTTGAAACTGATCGCATCGCCAACTTGCTTGGTGGTGAGTGGTGCTTCGTTGGTGAAACTCGGCCACATGCTGTTGCGGTTGATGCAACGATGATTCCTGGTCCGCCGCGCGTCGATCGCAACACCGCAGTCACTGCAGTCGAGCAAGCAAGTCGCCAACACGCAACGTGGTCGAAGACTCCGATCGGCGAGCGTCAGCAACGAGTTCGCAATGCAGTGGCGTTGTTGCGCGAGCATCGCGACACGATTGCCATGTTGTTGATGTGGGAGATCGGCAAGCCATGGCGCATCGCGTGCGCCGATGTCGATCGTTGCGTTGATGGCATCGATTGGTACCTCAAAGAAATCGAACGACAGATGCAAAGCCGTACACCGTTACATGGGCCTGTGTCGAACATCGCCTCATGGAATTATCCGTTGAGCGTGCTCGTGCATGCCGAGTTGGCGCAACTTCTCGCCGGCAACGCGGTTATCGCCAAGACGCCATCACAAGGCGGCTTTCACGCACTCACGCTTTCACACGCGCTGATGGCCCGTGCCGGTTTGCCCGTCACATTGATTTCTGGTGTTGGCGGCGATTTGAGTGACGCGCTTATTTCTTCGCCGCAACTCGGCGCACTCGCATTCGTTGGCGGTCGCTCAAACGGACGCAAAGCAGCAAGCACGTTGGCCGATCTGCGTCGACGCCACATTCTCGAGCAAGAGGGTCTCAACACTTGGGGCATTTGGAACTTTTCGCAGTGGCCGTTGCTCGCAGGTCATCTTAAAAAAGGTTTCGAATATGCCAAGCAGCGCTGCACCGCATACCCGCGCTACGTCGTGCAACGAAAGTTGCTGCCAGATTTTCTTGCGACCTATCACGATGTGATTGCTTCACTTCAATTCGGCAATCCATTCGCCGTTGCATCTGCCGATGATCCGCTGCCTAACTTCGATTTTGGTCCGTTGATCTCGCGGGCAAAAGCAGATGACCTGCGTGCACGCTACGACGAGGCGATCGGCACCGGCGGCATTCCACTTATTCGTGGCGAACTCAGCGCCCAAAATTTTATTGCTGGCCAAGATCAGTCGGCGTATATTGCGCCAGCCTGCGTGCTTAATCCGCCGTCGGCTTGGACGCTGCATCACAGCGAACCGTTCGGCCCCGTCGACTCGATCGTTATCGTCGACACCGAGTCAGAACTTCTTGCGGCAATGAACGTTTCGAACGGTTCACTTGTCGCGTCGATCGCCACCGACGACCCAGATTTTGCGGCACGTCTTCGACCTGATGTTCAGTCTTTCAAATTTGGGGTCAACGCGCCGCGCAGCCGTGGCGACCGCGAAGAAGTATTCGGCGGCAAAGGTGCATCATGGCGTGGCGCATTCGTTGGCGGCGACTTGCTGATTGATGCATGCACCGACGGTGATCGCCCGTTGTTCGGTAATTTCCCGAACGGTTCGCAGTATCCACCAAATACGTGAACTAACGGGCACTGCCCGCGCGATGTCGCGTCGAGTTCAAAACTCATTGCTTCGCACTATCGGGAATATTTAAGACGGTCTACTTCAATGATGCTTTCATTGTGGTATCAAAGTGATACCATGTAGTTATGGCTATGACATTACGACTCACCGACGAAGAACAAGACGGACTCAAAGCCTGCGCCGCTGACTTTGGTATCTCAATGCAAGAAGTTGCGCGTCAGGCGATTCGCGAATACATCGTGCGCGTCGATCATCGCTCTCGTGTCGCTGGGGCGGCAGACCATATTTTGGCTGTTCACGCCGACGCGATTGACCGATTGGGTAAGTGACCTCACCGACAGAGTTTCTCAACCTTGACGATGTTCTTGACCTATGCCGAAAATTATTCGGTGATCCACTGCCAATAAGCGATATTGGTCTTCTTGGTTCAGCGGTTGCGCGTCCTCAAACAATAATCGGCGAGAAAGATGCTTATCCATCAATCACTGAAAAGGCGGCTGCGCTTTTACAGTCGATTGTTATCAACCATTCATTGATTGACGGCAACAAGCGACTCGGTT
>CAXNFV010000111.1:0-4527 GCA_964201675.1 Ilumatobacteraceae bacterium
GGTGCAACAGGAGCGGGTGCAACAGGAGCGGGTGCAGTCGGCGCAGGCACTGGAATTGAAGCTAAAGCGACATTGCCTAACATTGCAGAGATTGCAGTGAATATTGCAACCGTTGAAATGATTTTTTTCATAAAATCTCCATCACATACTTTGATTGGACTATTGAATCTAACTCTACTCGCTAAATTACTCGGGATAAAAGATATGACTGCCTATAAAGCTAAGAAAACTATGACGAATGTTGGGCTTATACATTGCCTTGGCGTTATCGGCGAAAAATTAGATCTGATTTTTGAGAGCTAGATTTCGGCCGTGACTATTGATTCTGGTGCTCGTGAGACGGGCAATATTCGCGACAAAGTTCGGTTGATTCTCGAGCGGGCCAACCACCCCAATACCCCGCAGGCAGAAGCCGAGACCGCGATCGCTCTCGCGTTTCGACTGATGCAGAAGTACAACCTCAATGATGCAGACGTCAAACAGCGCGAGCCGGTCAACTCGCAAAGCGACGAAATTGAAGCGATTGAACACTCGATATTTGGCCCATATCGAGTGCGGCGCGGTTCGCTGTTTTATGTGATTGCCCAGGCGGTTTCGTGCGCATGCTTTCGCGAGAACAGAGATGTCGAAACTGACGAAGTTCGCATGGTTGCTTTTGGTACGGCACGAGATCGGCACGCACTTGAAGTTTTGTTTCAGGCTGCAGAGTTGCTTGCCTTGCGGACGATGCCACCAGGTGACAGAAGGTTTCGTACATCATGGTGGCATGGGTTTACTTCGGGCGTAGGCAAAAAACTAACCAAAGAGCGAACAACTATTTTCAAAGAGTCCCCCGGTTCGCAGTTAGTTCTTATTGAAAAGTTCGAACGCGCCAGATCATTTATGTATACGGCCGAGCCGAGTCTTTCAAACAGTGGTTCATCGTTTGTTAATAACACTGATGCTTACGGTGCGGGGCACTCAGCCGGAATGAGTTTTAGTTCTGGCAGCAACAGTCTTGGGTCTTGGCAACGATCTTTGGGTTCAGGCTCGGGTTAAGGTTCTGGTTCGCGTGGCTGATAAAAATCAAGATGCTGAAAAGCTCGCGACATACGATGTTGAAACTCGTTTTGAATCCGAAATGCCAACTCGAAGCTTCACCGTGATTGAAGCCGAGACCTGGCTAAACAATGTTTGTGAGAACGAAGACCTAGACCCGATCAGAGTTTCTCAACAAAAGCTGCCTGCAAGCATCGAAGCACTTGCCGTGTTTGATAACTGGTGTATCAAAGTGCCGGCTAATAAAGTTTCACAACACACACTGCTTCACGAACTTGCCCATTTTGCGTGCGCCAATCGCGGGCACGGCCGCGAGTTTCGCTCACAACTTGTCACCTTGCACCGCCGCTACACATCTGTGTCTCATGCTGCTGCGCTTCACCAGTTATTTGTTGCCAGCGGACTCTCGGTTAATCCGCTAATCGCCACAAGTTAAGAGTGACTCCAAAATCTGATCGGCATCGATTGCTCTGCGGTCTCTAGCGCGTCGGTGATCTCTTGATAGCGAGGGCCACCAAAATGATGCAGTGCGGATAACACATCGGTCACTTTTGTTGCGCCAAGAATTTCGAGAAATGGCAACACATAATCAAATGGAATCGTGTGGGCGAACTCGTATTCGTCACAACCTAAGTAGCGTTCAACTTTAGGACCGATGTCATGGCCAGAAATGACAAGATCACCGTTTTCGGCTAACGATGCCCAAATTGTTCGAGAGTCTGCACCGTTTCGCTCTTCAACCAGAACTACTTCTCTAAGTAATGAATTCGGCCTGAGCGCTTTTGTGGCGTTGAGTTCTGCGTAGTCAGGATTCTCGAGCCAGTGCACTATCTAATTACGCTCGGGCGCATCAATGTTGTGTGCTTCGCTGTTGTGCGTATCATCGCCGACTGTATTGTCGCCGGTTGTATTGTCGCCGACATTTCGCCACAGCGGTGGGGTTTCGCCTTGTTTTAGAAAGTGCTTGCCGATATTCGAATAGAGGCAACTATTTACGGCCTTCTTCTCGGCGCCAATCTCTTTGCAAATCAGTCGGGCGCGACTATTTGGGTTCTTGCGCAGAAACTCAGTAATTTTTGCAATCATTCCTTCCATGGTTATCTCCTATTTTTTCGTCTTTCGTTTTGATATACATGTTTTTGCATTCGGCGTGAACTGCCCCGCTCGAACTAAATATCCTTTTCGACAAAGTTCTTCGGCGAGTTTTTCTTCTGCATCTTCGGCAGAAGTTCTCGTGAAAAAATGCCCAGCTGGTGAGAGTTTCTTGTTATGACCAATCATGTGATTAGTTACGTAGTTTGAGTTAAGTTTTTTATCGGTTTCTGACTTTCGCTTGACCCGATGCTCTTCGATTCGGGTTTCAACATCTTTCGAAGTTGAACCGACATAGACATGGCCCTTGTTTGGCATGATTTCTAGGTGGTCTTGTTTTAGATCAATTACATAGACGTGAAACCTCTCGCCGTTATTGACGAAATGCCCGCGGCGGATATATTTCTCAATTTGTTCGTCGCACCGACGGCGAGCAACCGCAGCAGACGTTCTGGGTTTTGCGTAAGGGCTGGCCTCATAAATTTTGACATAGTGCCCTCGTGCATAATCGGGGCCAGCAGACCGAGACCCTTGAAGCGTCTTGAGCCTTGCCTCGGGCGCCGTCTTTGACATACCTATATATAGGTGTGGCTTGGATTGACCATTGGCACGCAATTTTGTATCTAACTCAACGATTACAACGCAATATTGGGCTGGTTTGGTGCGTGCGCCAGATTTGGCTGGTTTGGCAGCTTTCTTGGGCTGGGCGGGCATTATTGGTTCTCGCTCTCGAGCTTGCTCGACAACTTGCCATAGATCGCATCTTCGGCAACCGGCAAACATGCGATCCAACGGCGAATCGTGGCCGAAACCATCAACTTAGAAACGCCACCGGCAAAGTCACAATCCATTTCGACGCGAATGTAGAACTTGTCTTTTTCGTCTGTTTCGTCTTCGTCAAGTTCGCGGTACATCTTGAGAAATCGATAATCGTTGTTGAACTTATTGCATTGTTCAGTTGGGTCAGTCTCAGAGAACAACAAACAACGAAATGAGATCGAACCATAAAACGGTGTGGCGCCATACATCGATACATGCCAATCGGTGCCGTCACTAGCCGAACGGATAAACGCGTCTTCGTCTTCGTCAATTGTGACAAGCGCCTTGTAACCCTCATCACGAATTAATTCTGCAATCTCTTCAACCGTGAACGATTCGTTCATATAAATACCTCCACTCGAAGTTGTAGCACATAGGTATAGCAGAGATATTTGTGAGCCGTACAACATTTGCTGCTGTGGCGCTCAATTTGCAAATCACCAGCCACCGAAAATTATCAGGAAACACAATTGAAGCAACGATCATCTCAACCACAAACCCCATTCGAGAATCAACGAAAAATATTTTTAAAAATTCGTTGCGACCGTGGGTGTGTTGATGTTTGCGAGGTGGCTTGGGTTGCGCCTTAAGCGCGACTAGCGAGCTAGTTGGCTAGTTCGCTGGCGAGTTCAGCCAGGGGCGACAACACGCTTGCGTCGAGCATGCCGTCTGGTGCGATCAACGAATTGATCTTCGGAAACAGCAACTCTGGCCCGACGAGTGTTGCGCCGAGCAACGGCACGATGTTTCGCAGATATTCGACTGCGGCTTTGCCACCCCGGTCGCCTGGCGTGCAACCGAACACACCGATGCGACGACCCATAAGGCAATGCTTGGCGAATGGGCGCGAGGCCCAATCGATGACGTTTTTTAATCCGCCTGGCAGGCTGTAGTTATATTCGGGTGTGCCGATGATGATCGCGTGGGCCTCGCTCATTTCGCGGCGAAAGTCGACGACAACTGCAGGTGGGGTCTCGGTATCTGTATTGATATCTAGATCGCCGTCATAATGCGGCAGTTCTCGAACATAGTCGCGCAACACAAACTCGATTTTGTTGCCGGCTGAGGCTTGTTGGGTTTCGTTCATCTCTTTAATGAGTGTGCGACAAACGGCCGTGGTGTACGAGGCTTTGCGCAGGCTGCCCGAAATGACGATTATTTGTTTGTTAATGACGTTGAGGCTAATACCGCTAAGTTGAGTTTCATGCCTTTTGAGATAACGCTCGACGTAAATGATCCAGAAAAAATGATCAAGTTTTGGAGGACTGTTTTAAATTATGAACTGCGCGACGCGACGCGATATCACGACGCGAACCAGCGCTATTGGAGCATTGCCGACCCAAACAACAACGGGCCGCGAATAATTATTCAGCGTGTGCCCGAGCCCGTTAGTTCGAAGACCCGATTTCACATTGATATTTGTTCAGACGACCTCGATGCCGACGCCAACCGCGCAATCGCGCTTGGTGCAAAACGCGTCGACGCTGAACCGATGAACGAAGTTGGTGCAACTTGGGTGCGAATGCTCGACCCCGAAGGCAACCCGTTTTGCTTCGCGCTAAACCGTGAGAAGTAGCA
>CAXNFV010000112.1:0-4523 GCA_964201675.1 Ilumatobacteraceae bacterium
AGTCTCTCGCCATTTTTGAAAATCTGCACCGTACTTGAAGTTAAGTGCACACACACTGTTATGAACTCAAATCTTTGCGACTTTTCAAATAACGAAATATTCGTTTCAGAATGGATTGACCCTGTTGTCAACATTGCGGGTTTTGATACTTGTGGCGAATATGTCGAAACATTTTGGCTCGGCATCATCGGCCCGAGCGCGACCTGGGTAATGCGATTCTTGGCTCGCGAACTTGAGGTCTTTCCAAATGGCTATTGTCTCGACCTCAACGACACCGCTATGGCACTCGGCTTGGCATTTCGAAATGGCAGTGGGTCACTAGAGCGAGCAATCCAACGCTGCGCAACCTTTGGTCTGGTCGCACAGTTGCCACAAACTTTGGCTGTGCGAAGACGTGTGCCGACAATAACTAAGAGACAACTATTGCGATTACCGACGACGCTGCAACATAGCCACAGTCAACTTTTTGCGACTAGTTGATTAGTGCGTTAAATAGATCTCGCTATTTTTCTGACACTGTGCGCCGAATTTCGACGATTTTTTCATGGTCGTGGTTGGCGTCCTCGCCGTGCTCGGCAAGCGCCGCTGTTCGGTCTTTGGCCGCTTCGCGTTCGGCAATCGTCGTGTCAACACGCTTTAGCGCAGCATCCGTGCCATGTTCGTGAATAAACGTCGCCCATTCGACAAGTGATTCAACCATCTCAGACTCTGGCACAACTGCAACATTGCGACCCTTGACAAATAAATGTCCCCGCTTATTGCCAGCGGCGATTCCTAAATCGGCTTCGCGGGCTTCACCTGGGCCGTTGACCACGCAGCCCATCACGGCAATTTGCAATGGCAATTTCTTGTCGGCAAATGCGGCCTGGGCTCGTTGGGCAATATCAATCACGTCAACTTCGGCGCGCCCACAACTCGGGCACGCAATCAAATCGACATTTTTTCTCTCACGCAAGCCAAGCGCTTCTAATAGTTGTCGACCCGCGCGTGCTTCTTCAATCGGGTCGGCAGTCAGGCTGTAGCGAATTGTGTCGCCGATGCCTTCAAGCAACAAGGTCGAGATACCAGCCGTTGCTTTGATCAAACCGCCTGGCAGCGGGCCAGCTTCAGTTACGCCGAGATGCAATGGAAAATCAGTAATCGCACTCAGCATGCGGTATGCCTCAACCATCAACGGAACATTTGATGCTTTGACCGAAATTTTGACTAAATCAAAGTCAACTTCTTCAAAATACTTCAACTCTTGTTGCGCTGATTCAACCATCGCTTCTGCCGTGAGTCCACCATGTTTTTCATAAAGCGAAGAATCTAATGAGCCACCATTTACACCAATACGAATCGAAACACCACGGTCGCGGGCTTCTGAGGCCACAGCCTTGATATGTTCTGGTTTGCGAATGTTGCCAGGGTTAAGTCGCAGCCCGTGCACTCCAGCCTCAAGTGCCGCCAATGCCATGCGATATTGGTGATGAATATCGGCAATAATCGGCACGGGTGATCGCGGCACAATTTGTGCCAGCCCTTCAGCGGCCTGGGCATCGTTGCATGTACACCTCACAATGTCGCAACCCGCGGCTGCCAACGCATAAATCTGTTGCAAAGTACCTTCAACATCGGCAGTCTTGGTGATCGTCATCGACTGCACACTTATTGGTGCATCGCCACCGACCAAAACTTTGCCGACTTTAATTTGTCGGGTTTTTTTGCGTTCGTATTGTGATTGCGTCATAAAAAATTAATGTGGTCAGCCAAGTGGACTTGTGACATCAAGATATAAACCAGCGAACAACAACATTACAAGAAGCGCGACGACCGTGGTAGCCACAGGAACCATCTTGCCAACATCAGCACGATAAACGCGACCACCACGTGATCTAAACCTCTCGTAAATCGCAATTGCTGCGTGGCCGCCGTCAAATGGCAAGAGTGGCAACATATTGAAAACTCCAACGAAAACATTGACACTTGCCAACAAAATCAATATGCCTTTGAGCCCTTCGCTGCGGCCTATTTCGCCACCCACTTGACTCGCCCCGACCACGGTTGTCGGACGAGTTAGCGGGTCAGGCCGATCAGCAACGACATTTGAAACAATATTCGCCGGGTTAATTACGACGAATACACCAGCGACCGAGGCGCGTGCGGTCGTGACAACATCAGCGAGTCCGTATCCAACGGCATTAAAAATATTTTGCTGTACATATTTATAAGAGTCTGTCGAAACACCTAAAAAGGCAATCTGCGGGTTAGCCGGATTGCTTATTAATTTTGCCTGCCGAGAAAACACCAAACCATCGCGCTGAATTTTGACATCGACTACATCACCCGGTTTGTATGAGACAATCGCCGCGATTAACTCTGATCGCGAGGTGATTTCAGTTTCGTTGATCGCCAAAATCTGGTCACCGTCTTGTAGTCCTATCTCTTCGGCAGGCGAACCGCTGGCTGGCGCAGAAAAGACAAGCAGCTCTTTGGTGTTGCCGAATCGGCCTGCTGTGGCATAGACGCCGATAAATAAAATCGCTGCGATAATCATGTGCATGACCGAGCCGGCTGTAATTACGAAAATTCTCTTCGGAAACGACTGCTGGCGATAAGCGCGAGGCTCATCTGCAGGGTCACATTCATCCAAATTGTTCATGCCGACGATTCTCACAAACGCACCAATCGGCAGTGCTCGTACGCCAAACTCAACTTCGCCTCGCTTGGTGCTCCAGACTCTTGGTCCAAAGCCCATGTAAAACTGAGTTACCTTCATTCCACTGCGTCGCGCGCTAACGAAGTGTCCGAGTTCGTGAAAAAAAACTGACACGATTAGCCCGACCACAAATAACAACGACCACGGATTTTTGACACCTAGCCACGCGAGCAGACCGACGACAACCACGACAGTAGTCCAAGTGGTCGCCGTGCTATTTTTTACGACGTCTTGATCTTCAACTGCTCCACCGGCAGCAATCTCATTGCGAAACTTCGAATATAACGAACTCATTTTGCACTTTCCTTTCGCACCAAGTCTCGAGCCCAATGACGCGCAACTTTGTCTGCTTCTAAAATATCTTCAACTTGTTCAGGCATTAGACCGTCATGGTGTTGCATGGTTGCTTCTATGATGGTCGCAATTTGGGACCATTGCACAGCACCCGCAAGAAAAGCCTCAACTGCGACTTCATTGGCGGCGCTCAACCAAGCAGGCGCCGTACCGCCAACACGACCAGCGGCATAAGCCAAAGCAAGGCAGCGAAATGTGTCACGGTCGGGTTGCTCGAAATCAAGACGAGAAAGCCTCGTCCAATCAATCGCACCAAAACTCACGGTTGATCGCTGCGGGTATTCAAGCGCATACGCAATCGGCAATCGCATATCGGGCAACGACAACTGCGCGATTGTTGCACCGTCATAAAATTCAACCATTGAATGAACAATTGATTGCGGGTGAACAACAACATCAATTGACGCATAATCCAAGCCAAATAACTCGTGCGCTTCAATAACCTCAAGGCCTTTATTCATCAAAGTTGAAGAGTCGACCGTAATTTTTGGTCCCATTGACCAAGTCGGGTGCTGCAATGCATCTTCAATCGTGACATGCTCCAGGGATTTTTTTGACCGCCCTCTGAACGGCCCACCACTGGCGGTGAGCAAAAGTTTTGCTACATCTCGAGAACTGTCATCAGAACTACGCAAGCATTGGTGAATCGCACAATGTTCGCTATCAACCGGAACAATCTCAGCCCCGGCAATTTTTCGCAACGGCGCAACAACTGGTCCGGCGGCAATCAGGCTCTCTTTGTTGGCAAGGGCAAGTCGCCTGCCGGCTTTGAGCGTTGCAATCGTCACTGACAATCCTGCAAATCCGACGACACCATTGACCACGACATCGGCGATATCGCACATCTGCGCACTATCACCCGAGACTTCAATTTTCAGATCTGTAGTTAAAAGTTCTCGAGCAACATTTATTCGCGCTGACTCGTCGGAAACGACAACCAACTTAGGCTTAAGAGTTCTCGCCTGCGCAACGATTTCTGCAACCGAGGCATTTGCACTTATCGCAACAACTTCGTAGTCACCAATATTTGATGCACTGATTACTTCAAGAGTTTGTTTGCCAATTGATCCTGTTGAGCCGGCAATCGCAACACGCTTCACTGATCAAACGACCCAAGGGGTCAGCACCATGGTCAGATAGTAAATAATTGGCAAGGTGAACAAAATACTGTCAAAGCGATCCAGGGCGCCACCATGTCCGCGCAATAGAGTTCCAAAATCTTTGATATCCATACTGCGCTTGATCATTGACTCGGTGAGATCTCCAATTGGCCCGAGAATCGAAATCACTGTAGCGATGATCAACCAATGACTCACCTTTGTCCAAGTTCCACTTTGCATGCCGGCAGCAATAACAACGGCAAAAGTTCCCATTGCTCCACCGACAAATCCTTCCATTGTTTTGCCAGGACTAATCCAAGCCCGAAGTGGAGTCCGACCCATCGCCAATCCGACAAAGAATGCCGCTACAT
>CAXNFV010000113.1:0-4514 GCA_964201675.1 Ilumatobacteraceae bacterium
GTTACCGCAGAGCACATGTCAAAAATGAAACACAACGCAATCGTTTGCAACATCGGCCACTTCGACAACGAAATTGATATGGCGGGACTGTCACGCAGTGGCGCGACTCGCGACGAGCTAAAAACTGGCACAGATCTTTGGACATTCGCCGATGGACACGCTGTGATTGTTCTTGCCGAAGGCCGACTTGTCAACCTTGGTTGTGCAACTGGGCACCCGAGTTTCGTGATGAGTTGCTCATTTACAAACCAAGTGATCGCCCAGATTGAGTTGTATAACAACACCAAGAATTATCCGCTTGGCGTTTATGTGTTGCCAAAACATCTAGACGAAAAAGTTGCGTTGTTGCATCTGGATGCACTTGGTGCAATTCTCACGAAACTCTCAGACGAGCAGTCAGAGTACTTGGGTATTGAACCGAGTGGTCCGTTCAAAGCAGAGCGTTACCGCTATTAGTTGACGAGCGTTACCGCTATTAGTTAACGAGCAATTTTTTTATCGCAAGTCGCGGTAAAAAAAAGTGCACGAGTGGCCCGACACCTAGGGCAAACGCAAAAGTTGCGATTCCTACTTGGCCACCAAGTAGCCAACCAGTTATGAGCACGATTACTTCTACCGCTGTGCGTCCTTTACGAATTGGGATACCACGCTTTGCTAGTCCAGTCATCAAACCATCGCGCGGGCCTGGCCCGAGAGCGCTGCCAATGTAAAGACCTGTTCCAATTGCGACCACCACGATTCCGAGCAATGCCATCGGAACTCGAATCAGGATGCTTGTCGGTTCTGGAATTATCGCGAGCGCGATGTCGGCGACCAATCCAATTTCAAGTGCATTAAGAATCGTGCCAAGTCCGGGTTTTTGCTTTAAGGGAATCCACAGCAACAGCAACGCGAAACCCGTGATCACAATGACTTTGCCAATTGAAATGCCGGTTTGTTCAGCGATGCCCTGATGAAATACATCCCACGGCGGCGCACCAATGTTGGCGTTCATCTGCAACGAGATGCCAATAGCGAAAAGCGACAATCCGATCACGCAACGAATCAGCCGACGTCCAAGTCGATCACGAAATTCGAGAGACTCCAAACCTTGCACTCTTGCACGCTAGTCGGTGCCAGTCGGCTATTGACTAGTTGGCTAACTAATTAACTAGTCGCTGGCGTGCAACACCCTGCGAGCATAATTTGGGTTTGTGGCAATAATTGCAATTTCAAAAAATAGCATCAAAGATTTTGCTGGCAGCGTGTTTGGCGCAACTTGTCCCGGGTGTCTTAAAGTTGCGCCATCGGTGTGCAAAAGTTGTTTTGAGCAAATTTTGCAAATTAAAAGCTCAGTAATGTCGCCGAAGTTTCACGAAACGGCTAGCGATAAAGCGTTCAAAAATGTGATCGTCGCATTTGGGTATAGCAAAGTCGTGCGACAAATGATATTGAGCCTGAAATATCGCAACATGAGATCGTCAGTTACCGTTCTTGGCGCAGCACTCGCGGAGCGAATAATTCAAGAAACGGCAATTTCGAATCAAAAAGTTGACTTTATTTCATGGGCGCCGACAACCGCCCGCCGAAAATTAGAGCGCGGCCACGACCACGCTGAAATACTTGCGCGATTCGTCGCCAAAGAGCTACATGTTCCATGCCGAGGGGTTTTGCGCCGTGAGACTGATCAACCGCAAACTGGTCGAACCAGACAACAACGATTAATCGGGCCTCGGTTTGTTTCTCGTCCGATAAATAATCAATGTGTCGTCGTGATTGACGATGTTGTTACAACAGGCACAACTCTTAGGCGCGCATCTCAAGCGCTTTATAAAGGTGGGGCCGAACTGGTTATCTGCGCTGCGGTAGCATCTACTGTCTTATGGCAATCCTCGACCGAATCCTGCGAGCTGGCGACGGCAAAAAGGTAAAAGCCCTAGCCGATATCGTGCCGGATATCAACGCCTACGCCGCCCAAATGTCGGCAATGAGCGATGCCGAATTGCGAGGCAAGACGGGCGAGTTCAAATCTCGACTTGATCGTGGTGAAACGCTTGAAGATTTGCTGATCGAGTCGTTCGCCGTGGTTCGTGAGGCTGCCACCCGCGTTATTGGTCAGCGACATTACGACGTGCAACTCATGGGCGGTGCCGCTTTGCATGCTGGCTGGGTTGCCGAAATGAAGACTGGTGAAGGTAAAACTCTCGTTTCAACTCTGCCGGCTTATCTAAATGGGCTCTCAGGCAAGGGTGTTCACCAAATTACAACGAACGACTATTTGGCTCAACGAGATGCCGAGTGGATGGGACAAATACATCGCTGGCTTGGTTTGTCAGTTGGTCTTGTCATCGCCGGACGACGAGCAAGCTCTGTCGAGAAGCGCGCAGATTATGCCGCCGATATAACTTTTGGCACCAACAATGAATTTGGATTTGATTATTTACGAGACAACATGGCTGGGACTCTCGACGAAAAAGTTCAGAGAGGTTTTAATTTTGCGATCGTCGACGAAGTCGACTCTATTCTCATTGATGAATCTCGCACCCCACTGATTATCTCTGGTCGCGTCGCCGACGCGGCGAAGTTGTATTACCGATTTGCATCGATTGTGCGCACGATGGTTCGTGATGTTGACTACGACGTCGAAGAAGACAAGCGAATTGTTGTGCCGACCGAGACCGGCATCGAAAAAGTCGAGAAACAACTCGGCATCGACAATCTTTACGACGAAGTGCAACAAAACTTCGTGCATCAATTACAGGTTGCACTAAAAGCATCCGTGCTCTATCACCGCGACAAGGACTACATCATTCAAGACGGTGAGATCAAAATTGTTGATGAGTTCACTGGTCGCATTCTTGAAGGTCGTCGGTGGAGCGAAGGTATTCACCAGGCAGTTGAAGCCAAAGAAGGCGTAAAAATCAAAGAAGAGAATCAGACTTTGGCGACGATTACTTTGCAGAATTACTTCAGAATGTACGAAAAACTCTCAGGTATGACTGGCACGGCGCAAACTGAAGCCGCAGAGTTGATGAACACTTACAACCTGCAAGTTGTGCCGATTCCGACGAATCGCGCAATGGTGCGTGTTGACCAAGCGGACTTGATTTACAAATCAGAAGTAGCAAAGTTTGAGGCAGTGGTGCAAGACCTCGAAGAGCGGCACGCTAAAGGGCAACCAGTTCTAGTTGGCACAATCAGCGTTGAAAAGAGTGAGCAGTTGTCCAAGAAGTTAAAACAGCGCGGAATCCCTCACGAAGTTTTGAACGCCAAACAACACACTCGCGAAGCCGTGGTCGTAACTCAGGCTGGTCGACTTGGCGCGATCACTGTGGCTACGAATATGGCGGGTCGTGGAGTTGACATTTTGTTGGGCGGAAACCCCGATGGTCTTGCACGCCAAGATGTGCTTAAAGAGGGGCACAGCCCCGAAACTTTGCTTGATGAGTTTGCGTTGCCAGTTGCACTTGAAATGATGCCACCAGATTTTCTTACCGCTCGCGAAAAGGCACAGCAGCGATATCACGAGTTGTTAAAGAAATATACCGAGAAGTGCAAAATTGAAGGCGATCAGGTTCGTGCGCTTGGTGGCCTATACGTTTTGGGTACAGAGCGCCATGAGAGTCGTCGAATTGATAATCAGTTGCGAGGTCGTTCTGGTCGTCAAGGTGATCAAGGCGAAAGTCGCTTTTATTTGAGTCTTGATGATGAGTTGATGCGACTATTCGCAACCGGCGCATTGTCTTGGGTCATGGGTCGTGCGTTACCTGACGACGAAGCGATAGAAGCCAAAATGGTGACTAAAGCAATTGAGCGTGCTCAAACAACTGTTGAGCAACGAAACGGCGAAGTGCGCAAAAATGTTTTGAAGTACGACGAAGTGATGAACCAACAGCGCAAAGTTATTTATCAGCGCCGAGATCAGATTTTGCAGGGGCTTGATCTCAAAGCGGCTGCAATGGAGTATTTGGCTGAGGCAGTCGATGCACTGATCGAGGCGCATTGTGTAGCCGAAGTTGATGACGAATGGGATGTAACTGGTCTGGCGCTCGAACTTGTGACTTACTGGCCAACGAAAATAGTTGCGGCCAATCTTGCCAGCTGTAATTCGACAGATGAGATGTACGACCTTGTGATGGCAGATGCAAGCGGTTTCTACGCTCAGCGCGAAATCGAAATGGGTGAGTCGGTGATGCGAGAAGTAGAGCGCCAAGTGATGCTGCGGATTATCGACCAGCGTTGGCGAGAGCATCTAGAAGAGATGGATTATCTGCAAGAAGGTATCAACCTGCGAGCAGTCGGCCAAAAAGATCCACTAATCGAATGGCAACGCGAAGGCTTCGAGATGTTCGGCACTCTGATGAAGGGCATCGCCCAAGACTTCGTCAAATATGTGATGCATGTTCAAGTTGTTAATGACAGTTCGCCGTCAAGCACACTTAGCAATATTCAGCAAACGTCTGACGAAAATGTTGATGACAAGCCGGCCGCAAGTTCTAAAACAAACTCGGGTGCGAGCGTATTTGGTGCACCCG
>CAXNFV010000114.1:0-4487 GCA_964201675.1 Ilumatobacteraceae bacterium
CTCGGAGTGTGTTGTTGGCAGAGACAGAACTATCGTTGAGGTCGTGGCAAACAAAACTCTTGAACACGAAGGTCATCCAGATCACAGAGCGCTTGCTGGCGGTTCGGCGCGTGCAGGAGTTTTTGGTTTTAGCGACGGCTTAGTTTCAAATGTCTCGTTGATCATTGGTTTTGCTGCTGGAGGTGTTGACTCAAGCGTTGTGAGACTCGCGGGTATTGCCGCTGCAGTTGCAGGTGCGGCGAGCATGGCTGCTGGCGAATGGGTATCAATCAGCGCACAAAATGAACTCGTTGAACGTGAGATGGCCCTCGAGTTGCGCGAACTAAAACTGCACCCAGAAGCAGAAACTTCTGAACTCGCCGCGATGTATCGCCAACATGGAATGTCACGTGAGCAAGCCTCTGCATCGGCAAAAGAAGTTATGCGCGATCCTGAGCGAGCCGTGATCGTGCACGCTCGCGAAGAGTTCGGGCTTGATGCTGGAAACTTGCCGAACCCGATTCAAATCGCTTTGATTTCGCTACTCACATTTTTGGCTGGTGCGATGTTGCCGGTTGTGCCATGGATATTTAGTAGTGGCGACACTGCCCGATATCTTTCAGTAATTGTCGCAGTAATCGCAGCCGCCGTGGCGGGCTATGCAATTGGTCAACAAGCCGAGCGTTCAAAATTTTCTAGTGCCGTGCGACAAGTGGCGATCATGTTGCTCGCTGTCGGCGTTACATATGTAATCGGTCGTCTCGTTGGCATCTCACTTAACTGATTGGCTTCGTAACTAACATGACAATCGGCCAGCAAACAAATGTTTATGGTGAACCGCTCGAGCCGTGCAACTTCGACCCCGTGACGGGTTTTTATCGCACCGGCTGTTGTGAAACTGGTGGCGACGACTCGGGTGTGCACACTGTTTGCGCAATCATGACCGAAGAATTTTTGGCTTATTCAAAATCTGTCGGCAACGATCTTTCAACGCCGATGCCGCAATATGGTTTTGTTGGTTTAAAGCCCGGTGATCAGTGGTGTCTGTGCGCACCTCGCTGGCAGGAGGCTTTTGAAGCAGGTAAAGCTCCGAAAGTTAAGTTGCGTTCAACGCACACGCTGACGCTTGAATTTATATCGCTAAAAGATTTAGAAGCCCACGCCGTAACAGAATAAAAATTACGCTCCAGTAAGTGCGCGCCAACTGCCAGGCATTCCTGTGCGAATATGCTCAATGGTCATAATCATCGTGCTTTCGGGAACCATGTCAACAAGTTCTCGAGTCTCAGAATAGTGGTGTGTGGCACGACCAAGTCCCGCAAATAGTTGCTGACGGCGCGCAACAAGATCAGCGGGCGGATCCAGCAACATCCATCCCCAGATTGAAAAGGCGAAGACTAAGTCATGAATCACGGGAGCACGACCGTACTTTGAAGCACGACGCAAGGCAATGGCGAGCGTTCCACGAATTGCGTCGTCGGCCGACTCGCCTGGCTGCAGTTCGATTAAATCGCGCAAACCTTCGGCAAGTTTCAACGCGTATCCCTGATCTGGTCCTTGACGACCGAGCCTCGCACCCTTTGGTTGACGACTTGTAATTGCGGCAGGGCGATCGTTCATCCACGGCGTAGGAATATGTTCAGGTGACTGATACGAACGCGGACGATCAATCGGATCGACAGGCGTAAATTTTGGTGCAGCCATAATCCAAATACTCTAGATCACTTGGTCACGCGATCAAGATCGCAAGTGCAATAATCCGTAGACCAAAGATTCTTCGAGCGCGCGCCATGACGCTTCAATGATGTTGGCTGAGACCCCGATTGTCGTCCATGTGCGCTCGCCATCAGTTGCATCAATTAACACACGAGTGACCGCGCCGGTCGCTGACCCAGAATCAAGAATTCGAACTTTGTAGTCGGTGAGATGAACACGCTCAAGTTGCGGAAAGCTGGTTTTCAATGCTTCGCGCAACGCAGTGTCGATTGCATTTACTGGACCGTTACCTTCAGATGTAAACACATTGCGAGTTTCGCCAACCCAAACTTTTACTGTTGCTTCGGTTGTAAAAGCACCAGATGCTGCTTCATCGGTGATTACCCGCATTGATTCGACTTTAAAAAATGATTGATCCCAACCAGATGCGCGACGCATCAATAATTCGAGCGAAGCGTCGGCGGCTTCGAAGTGGTAGCCCTCAAATTCGAGTCGCTTTAAATCGTCGAGCACTTGATTGATTGCCGGACCATCCATATCAAGACCCAACTCTTGAGCCTTCATCGAAATCGTGGCCCGACCAGCCATCTCCGAAACTAAAAAGCGCGTACCGTTGCCGACGAGTTCTGGTGCGACATGCTCGTATGCATCTTTGGCGCGAGCAATTGCCGAAACATGCAGGCCAGCTTTGTGAGCGAACGCTGAAACCCCAACATAAGGTGCTTGTGGATTCATCGGACGATTGAGAACTTCGGCAACATGATTGCTGACCTGCGTGAGACGCTCAAGATGACCCTCAGGTAAGCACTTGTAACCAAGTTTGAGTTGCAAGTTCGGAATGACTGTCGTCAAGTTCGTATTGCCCGTGCGCTCACCAAGACCGTTGAGTGTGCCTTGAACATGACGAGCACCACTTTGCACTGCAGCGAGTGAGTTGGCAACTGCACAACCCGTGTCGTCGTGACAGTGAATGCCGATTGTTACATCGTTGCCGACGTGACGGCGCACTTCAGCAACGATCTTTTCAACTTCATTTGGCAAAGACCCACCGTTGGTGTCGCACAGCACCAAGTGTGTCGCGCCATTGATAATCGCAGCCTCTAATACGCGCAACGAAAATTCTGCATTGTGCTTGTAGCCATCAAAAAAATGCTCCATGTCGACGAGCACCCGACGATTGTTGGCAACTAAAAATTTGACCGAATCGCTGACCATTGCCACGCCCTCGTCAAGAGTCGTCTGCAACGCTTGTTCGACGTGATAATCAGAGCACTTGGCAACAATACATACTGCGCTTGTTTCGGCTTCGATCAAGTTTCGCAGTGTGGCATCATCATCAACTTTGCCCAATGGTCGACGAGTCGAACCAAATGCAACAAGCGTCGAAGTCTTTAATTTAAGTTCTGTGCGGGCACGAGCAAAAAATTCGATGTCTTTCGGGTTGGCACCTGGCCAGCCACCCTCAATATATTGCACACCAAGATAATCAAGTTGCTCGGCGATGCGCAGTTTGTCTTGCACACTTGCCGATACACCCTCGACTTGCATGCCGTCGCGCAGCGTGGTGTCAAAAACTTCGACGAGTTCACGAGCCTCAGACATAAATTACTTGGCTAACTCGCACCAGTGTTTGTAGCGGTCATCTTGACCGCGAACTGCCTTGGCATAGGTCGCAGCAATTGCTTTTGTCATCGGTCCAGGGCACGGAACTTTACGATCATCAACAGAACTCACCGAGCCGACTTCTGCTGCGGTGCCACAAACGAAAATTTCATCGGCGATATAGAGGTCGCTACGGGCGATGTTGTCGACTCGAATGTCAAAACCCAAATCGCGCGCAATTTTAGTGACGCTCGACTGAGTGATTCCCTCGAGTGCGCCAGCCGAAAGTGGTGGCGTCAAAATGACTCCGTTTCGCACGCAAAAAATGTTTTCGCCCGTACATTCGGCTACCAAACCATTTGGTGCAAGCATGATTGCTTCGTCGTAACCGGCTTTGAGTGCCTCAACTTTTGCCAGCGACGAGTTGACATAGTTGCCGACAGTTTTTGCCGCGGGTGGCATCGTGTTGTGATCGTGACGCGTCCATGATGAAATCTTCATCCGCACACCTTTTTCGACGGCATCATCGCCGAGATACGCGCCCCAAGGCCAGCATGCGATGGCTACATCAACTTTGCACGGCAAAGTGTTTAGCCCCATCTCGCCGTATCCGTAGTAGGCAAGTGGTCGAACATAACAAGAAGGCAAACCAGTCGATTTCACAGTTTGTTTGGTGGCTTCAACGTGTTCTTCAACCGAATATGGCAACTCCATGCCCATGATTTGTGCGCTGTTATGAAGACGCTTGATGTGATCGGTCAAACGAAAAACTGCAGGACCATTCGTGGTTTCATATGCGCGAATACCTTCGAAGACTCCAGTGCCGTAGTGCAACGTGTGAGTGAGAACATGCACATTGGCGTCGTCCCAATTGACGAGCGAACCGTTCATCCAAATTTTCGGTGTTTTTGTAATTGGCATTATCTCTCCTGAATCAACTTAGATAAGTTTACTGCCGCTGTTTATATAGTCGGCTTTGATTAAAAGTCTTAATTTGGCGAGCTAAATGCTGGCTTTAACACGCTTAGCAATTTCATCGCCGATTGCCGTTGTCGTGCCTGCAACGGGCGAATCGCATGCAGTTCTCACCACAGTGGCAGCGTTTTGCTCACCAAGAAACTCAAGCATGTGTGCCGCCGACAAAATTGCCGCCACCGGATTAGCCACTCCCTTGCCCGCAATATCGGGTG
>CAXNFV010000115.1:0-4416 GCA_964201675.1 Ilumatobacteraceae bacterium
CAAAAATGCTTCGTACCCTGAGTCATACAACACTGGTCTCGGGTTATCGCTCATGCCACCATCGACCGCGACATATGTTCGAATTCCGGGCAAATTCTTTATTGAACCAATTCGATACATGGTCACGGCAGCAGACGCAACTATTGCACGACCAGGCTCGACGAAAACTTTCGTACCTGAACGCAATTTCGCCGTCGCAGGAGCAAGCGCTTGTGCCCATTGAGTAATTGTTGGCGCGTGCTCGTTCTCGACATAGGCAACACCAAGACCACCACCCAAAGTCAGTTCGGCGACTTCTAATTGATTGGCAAAGTTAACCATTATCTCTGCAGCCTGCTCAAAGTTCTCTGCGGCGAAAACGTTTGAACCAATATGACAATGGATTCCGACAAATTCGACGCTTGCCGAAGACCGTACGCGATCAACAGCGCGCTGCGCATCGCCGTTGCGCAAATTGAAACCAAACTTCGAATCATCTTGACCAGTTGAGACAAACTCGTGGGTGTGCACCGCCACACCCGGCGTAATTCGCAATTGAATTCGTGCCCGGGCAAACCCTTGTCGATGCAACTCATCAATGCGATCTAGTTCGTCAAAATTGTCGACAACAATATGGTGAACCTTGGCATCAAGTGCCATCTTGAGTTCTTCGATGCTTTTATTGTTGCCATGCAAAACGCAGGCAGAACCCGGAACGCCAGCGTGCAATACAACGAATAATTCTCCGCCAGTTGCGACATCAAGCAGCAAGCCCTCTTCGTGCGCCAACTTGGCCATTGCCCCGCACAAAAATGCTTTCGTGGCATAGACGACTTGGTTTTTGCCAAAAACTTTTACGGCCTCTCGACAGCGAGCGCGAAGATGTTCTTCGTCATAAACAAAAACTGGCGTGCCAAACTTGTTGGCGAGTTCAACAAGGTCGCAACCGCCAATTTCAAGACGGCCTAATTTATTTTCAACAGCCGTGTCTGGCAATAAATGTTTGGCGATGCGACTCACATTTGCTCCGGGGCTTCAATGCCAAGCACACCAAGACCTGCCTGCATCACCCGTGCGGTTAGATCACAAAGCATCAATCGGCTGTTGCGCTGGTCGCCTGTGTCTGCTTTAAGCACCGAGCATTGCTCATAGAACGACGAGAAACTCGACGCCAAGTCGTAGAGATATGTACACAAGCGATGCGGACTGTATTTATCTAGTGTGTCCCAAAATGCAGAGTCAAATTGCAATACTCGCATTGCTAGTTCGTGTTCTGCTGCGTGCTCAATTATTGGTGTCACGCCACGAACACTCGCACGCTCAATATTGGCACGACGAAAGATACTGCAAATTCTTGCGTGGGCATACTGCAAGTATGGCGAAGTGTTGCCGTCGAACGAAAGCATTCGATCCCAATCAAATGTGTAGTCCTTGATTCGGTCGGTCGAAAGATCGGCGTATTTAACCGCACCGATGCCGACGATGCGGGCAATCTCGCTTTGTTTGTCAGCCGAGAGTTCTGGATTTTTTTGCGCAACTGCTGCCGCGGCGCGTTCAACAGCCTCAGTTAGCAACGCGTCAAGTTTGATCGTGTCACCACTGCGGGTCTTCAGCATTTTGCGATCGGCACCCAACACGTTGCCGAAAGCAACATGAACCATCTCTCGCGGGGCCTGCAACCAGCCAGCTTGTTTGGCCACTGCGGCCACCATCTGCAAATGCTGCGCCTGTGGTGCGCCAACGACATAAAGCAGCAGCGATGAGTCGAGTCTTTCAACGCGATCAATTACACATGCACGGTCACTCGTCGCATAGTTGTAACCACCATCTGTTTTGCGGATGATTAGCGGCAACGGTTGATTCTCTCGATTCGTAAACCCATCTGGAAACACGACATCTGCACCATCGCTGGTTGTCAACATTTTTAATTTGTCGAGTCGCTCGACAACTTGTGGCAATAACGGGTTATATGCACTCTCACCCATTACATCTGAATCTTGCAACAGCACACCGAGAGTTTTGTAAATAGTCTGAAAATATCTGGTGCTTTCTTCTACTAAAAGTTTCCAAAGTCGAAGGGTCTCGGCGTCGCCACCCTGCAGCGCGACAACGCGGGTGCGTGCACGCTTTTGAAACTCTTCGGATTCATCGAACTTTTTGCGCGCGCTGCGGTAAAACGAATCTAAGTCTCCGATCGAAAGTTCTTTGGCTGCGTTTACCTCGCCAGAATCAATTAGGTGCTCAATCAACATGCCAAACGGCGTACCCCAGTCTCCAACATGGTTCTCACGCACGACCGTGTTGCCCACATACATCAGCATTCGAACGAGCGCGTCACCAATCACTGTTGAGCGCAGATGCCCAACATGCATTTCTTTGGCAACATTGGGCGCCGAATAATCAATCACGACGCGACGCGGTGTTGGCGCGCTCGCCACCCCTAGTTTCTCGTCACTGCTGGCGGCTACTAACTCGCGTGCAAGAAATTCATTGGCAAATGTGAGGTTGATAAAACCAGGCCCAGCAACTTCTGTTGAACTGCAGATATCTTGCAACTCTGCAACTTCAAGAACTTTGACCGCGATGTCTCGGGGTGTTGCGCCCATTGCCTTGGCAAGAGCCAGCGAGCCATTTACTTGTGCGTCAGCGCGATCACTTTGGCGCACTGCAGTGTCGATACCAGCGGCTTTTTGTCCACCAACTTTGGCGAATGCAACCGCTATGCGTTGCGCTACTAAACCAACCGGATCTGCCACCCTTTCATTGTTGCCGAGATAACACCGCGAAACGCGCTGATTTTGACAACTAAATGTTTCGCGTTGATTTACCTTGCGGGGCAGGCGCGAATAGCCTCTACGATCACTGCGAAGGCCGGGTCAGCGTCTATCGTTTCAAGAACTTGAGTGTTGGCTTTGGTTCGTGACTTGACATGACGGTCATCAATTACTGTCATTCCACGCGTGTGCGAGCCATCAAGTTCAACTGCAACATGGGTTTCTTTTGAAGTAAATAACTGAGGATGAGTTAGAGCCAGCACGGCGCAAACATCGTGTAACGGCGCGCCTTCGAAGTCGTCATGCAGCGACTTATACATTTTGCTGAAAAACTCTAGTAACCCGGCCAACTTCGGGCCAACAACTGCGTGTGCGCTTCGCACCATCTCGATTCGTGCGGGCGTCGCCATGATCTGATGCGTTAAATGCAAACCGCTCATAATAATTTTCGCACCCGAATCAAAAACCGCCGCCGCCGCTTCCGGGTCGCACCAAATATTGAATTCGGCAGTCGCCGTCCGATTACCGAACCTGCCACCACCCATAATTGAGATTCCAGAAATATTGTCAACTAAATCTGGAGCGGCGCGCAAAGCCAATGCAATATTCGTCAAAGGCCCAGTTGGCACTAGCCACACACCTGGGTTTGCACGAACCGTGTCAATAATGAAATAAACAGCATTAGTGCCATCTGCAGGGCGTGATGGCTCGGGCAAATTTGCACCGTCCATTCCGCTTTCGCCGTGAATATATGCAGCGTGTATCGGCTCAGCGACTAGCGGGCGACTGGCACCAGAATGCAATGGCGCATTCGACCCACAAAGGTCAAGAATAATTCGTGCGTTTTTAGTTGTAAGCGACAACGGTGCGTTACCCGCCACAGTCGTCACGCCCAAAACGTCGGCAAACTTAGATGCAACGATCAATGCGAACGCATCGTCATGACCTGGATCGCAATCCATGAGAACTTTAACTTTTGCTGATGTCACGATAATTATCTCCAACAATTCTCGTAAAACACTTTGTTCATTACCCTAATGATGACACAATTAGAGCCATGATCAACAAAACCCAGACACTTGTGTTATCCGATATTTGGCCGAAACCGCAAGCGCGAACACAAACCATCATTCGTAACGCGACGCTGGTTGTCGGCTTCGCTTTACTCACAGCGATCTGCGCACAAATTCGTATTCCACTTGGTTTTACGCCTGTGCCAATAACCGGTCAAACTTTTGCCGTGTTGCTCGCGGGTGCCGCCCTCGGCAAAAAACTTGGTGCGCTAAGTCAACTTACGTACTGGCTCGCAGGCTTAACTGGTTTGCCGTTTTATTCGAATGCAACAGGTGGCTGGAGTGCCGGCACCGGCGCAACCATGGGTTACATGATCGGTTTCATTTTGGCTGCAATTGCCATTGGCCATCTCGCCGAACTCAAACACGATCGCAAATTCATAACGTCACTGCCTGCAATGTTGCTCGGTTCAGCAATCATTTATACATGTGGAGCAGTTTGGCTTGCTCATTCGCTTAAAATTGCGGTTGCAACCGGCGACAAAAATGCGATCGGCTTGGGCGTCGCGCCATTTCTAATTGGCGACTTAATAAAAATGCTGCTTGCTGCAATGTCAACTGCAACGATCTGGCGACTGATTAAGGATTAA
>CAXNFV010000116.1:0-4411 GCA_964201675.1 Ilumatobacteraceae bacterium
TACCGCGCCAGACACGAGGCCAATTGAATTCGGTACATCGCATGAGCCCTGACACTGCAAATCAATCAGCGAAAATCCGATTAGAGCACCCGCAAGGCCGGCAATCAGGATCCCGATAAAGGCGATAACTCGTGCACCAACTGAAGGCAAGGCCGAAAGTGCGCGAGCATTATTGTCCTGATTCGTAACCATCCTTAAGAGCGTAGGTTCATGAACCCAAGTTGCAATGCATGGCTAGCGTTTGATTCGTGGGTGCTCGCCAAATTTCTGATTTTCGAACGATTCTGCATGTGGATATGGACATGTTTTATGTTGCAGTTGAATTACGGCGTAATCCGCATCTAGTTGGTAAGCCAGTAGTCGTCGGTGGCGATGGTTCGCGTGGCGTCGTCGCCGCAGCATCATATGAAGCCCGAAGGTTCGGCGTTTTTTCGGCGATGTCGTCGTCGCAGGCAAAACGACTTTGCCCGAAAGCAATTTTCTTGCCAGGTGACCATGATCATTATTCGGATGTCAGTGCCGAAGTATTTCAAGTATTCAACGAGTTCACACCGTTAGTCGAGGGACTCTCACTCGATGAAGCATTTCTGGATGTCTCAGGTTCTTTGCGACTTTTTGGTTCTGGCTCGACAATCGCTCACGAAGTTAGACGTCGCGTTGCCGAAGTAACTCAACTGACTTGTAGCGTCGGCATTGCGCCAAATAAGTTTTTGGCAAAACTGGCGTCTGTCGTCGCCAAGCCAAAAGCATCTCGACAAGGAGTTGTCGCAGGGCATGGAGTCTATGAAGTCGTGCCGACTCGCGAACTCGAATTTTTGCATCCACTCGATGTTGATGCCCTTTGGGGTGTCGGGCCGGTGACGCTCAAAAAACTTCAAGGCCTCGGAATCAAAACTGTTGGAGATCTTGCCGCATTCGACCTAGCCGTATTGATTGCGGTTTTGGGCGATTCACAAGGGCGTCACCTAGCAATGCTCGCAAAAGGTATTGACGACCGAGATGTTGAACCTGACCGCGACGCCAAATCAATTGGGCACGAAGAGACTTTTTCGAACGACATCACCGACTATGAGAACGCACATGATCATCTTGTGCGACTTGCAGATTCTGTGGCGACAAGATGTCGAAACTCTGGTGTTGGCGCGCGAACGATTTCGCTGAAAATTAAATACTCCGACTTTCAGTTGGTGACGAGGTCGGTGAGCGTCGAAATGCCGGTCTCAACGGGGCCGGCGATGGTTCGACTGCTCGAGCCACTGTTGCGAAATATCGACTTGAAAGCCGGCATTCGATTGCTCGGTGTCAGCGCAAGAAACCTTGTTGCCCCAGAACAGCAAATGAGTTTATTTGATGTGACTTCGGGCCATGAATCAGCCAATAATTTAGATGCCGCCTGGAGTACCACCACTTCGGCAATCGACGAAATTCGCGATCGGTTCGGTGATTCGGCGATAAAGCCCGCGAGCACTCTTGGTAAAGAGCGTGACCCAAGTTCTTCAAAGTGGGGCCCTAGCGACCCTAAATAGCAATAAACCTCGCCTACAATCGGGCTAGAGATTTAAGAGTAAACCGAAACACAAAGCGACAGTGGAGGTCATGTGCCGTTATCAGACAACGAACGACAAATTCTTGCGCAAATTGAGCACGATCTTAAAGAAGACGAAAAATTCGCTCAAGCCGTTTCTTCTAAAGGTCTGTATCGACATTCGGCGCGCACCGCATGGTGGGCGGGTATCGGAATTGTTGTGTCGATGGTTTTAACAATTCTCGGATTGCAAATTCACTTCGCTTTGGCATTTGTCGGCTTTCTGGCAATGCTTGCATGCGCATTGATCGTCGAACGCCAATTGCGTGCAATGTCAAAAGTTGGTCTGCGTGATGTAACTGAATCGTTGAAGGCATCTCGCGCAAACGCCCAACGCATGCGCGAAAAATTCACGCGCGAGCGTTAGAGAACTTTTCGGGTGACTTCGCGCGGTTATTTCGCAGTTGACATCGGTGGCACGAAACTTTCAGTCGGGGTCGTTTCTTTAACTGGCGAAGTTCTTTCGCATGGGCGAGCCGCAACGCCACAAACAAATGTGTGGCAAGCACTTAGTGACTTAATAAAATCACAACTCTCTTTGACCGATGTTGAGCTTGGTGGTTGTGGGGTCGGATGTGGCGGACCGATGAGTCCTGATGGTGAACTGGTTTCGACTTTGCATATTTCAGAGTGGCGCGATTTTCCGTTGCGCTCAAAGTTGCAAGAGTTAACTCAGATGCCCGTGTATATCGACAATGACGCGAAAGCACTGGTGCAAGGCGAAGTTTGGTGCGGAGCAGTAGCCGGCCAAACTGATGTCATCGGCATGGTCGTCTCAACTGGCGTCGGTGGCGGAATTATCTCGGGCGGAAAGATTCTCAACGGCCGAATCGGCAATGCAGGGCACATCGGCCATGTGATTGTTGAACCCGACGGTCGGTTATGTGCTTGTGGTTCGCAAGGTTGTCTTGAAGCACACGCATCGGGTCGATCTATTGAAGCAATTACTGGCAAACCCGCAGCCGAGGCAGGTCTTGAAGTAATTCAAAATACGGGTCGACTTGTGGCTCGTGCTCTGGCAAGTGTCGGCGCAATTATGGATTTGCGTAGTGCTGTGATCGCTGGTTCAGTCGCGCTCGGTTTTGGTGACCCTTTTTTTGAGACCGTGCAAAGCGAGTTAAATCGCATTGCCAGGATTGAATTTATTCGTGATTTCGCTGTTTGCAGGGCTGGACTCGGTCAGTTGTCGCCGCTCGTTGGGGCAGCAGCAGTAGCTCGCAATCTAGGATGTGATTCATGAAACCTGTCTACGAACCTGCGGCCGAAGAATATCGCGAGAAGGTCCAAGCATTTTTGGCGGAGAAACTCCCTGCGACTTGGAAGGGCATCGGTTCTCTCGAGGGCAAAGCAGTCGAAGAGTTTATGAAGCAGTGGCGACAAGTATTGGCGTCTAGTCCGTACCTTGCACCAGGTTGGCCCGTTGAATACGGCGGTGGCGGACTTTCGGCTCTCGAGCAAGTTATTGTCGCCGAAGAATTTGCTCGTGCAGGTGTACCAACAGGTTCGTTCAATGACACTTTTGGTATTCAAATGCTTGGCAACACTTTGTTGGTCTGGGGCACCGAAGAGCAAAAACGATATTACTTGCCGCGAATTATTTCGGGTCAAGATACTTGGTGTCAGGGATACAGCGAGCCAAATGCCGGATCTGATCTCGGCAACGTTGGACTCAAAGCAAGTCTTGACGGTGATCAATTTATTTTAAATGGCCAAAAAATTTGGACTTCTGCCGGTCAGTATGCAACCCACATTTTTACGCTCGCGCGGACAAACCCAGATGCACCAAAGCACAAAGGTATTTCGTTTTTATTAGTTGATATGCGTCAGCCAGGAATCGAAGTGCGCCCGATCAAGATGATCTCGGGTGAGAGTGAATTCAACGAAGTGTTCTATACCGACGCGGCGTGTCCAAAAGAAAACATCGTCGGCGGGCTAAATAACGGTTGGGCAGTTGCGATGTCGCTACTTGGATACGAACGCGGAGAGGCGGCAGCAACATTGTCAATTCGCTTCCAGGCCGAATTTGATCGACTCTTGGCCCTCGCTCAAGAGCGAGGTGTTGCAAGTGACCCGAGAATTCGTCAGCGCTTGAGCGAGTGCTACGTCCGAGTTCAAATCATGAAATACCTAGGTTTGCGCACGCTCACAAAATTTGTTGCCGGCCACCATCCAGGACCAGACGGCGCAATCTCGAAATTGTATTGGAGCGAATATCACAAGATAGTCACCGAATTAGCGATGGATATTCTTGGTGCAGATGGTCTTGTGCCAGTCGGACGCAAACCAATCTCGTCGTTTCAGACAGACGATGGTGGTGCCGAAAATAGTTCGATGAGTTGGGCGATGACATTCTTGAATGCGCGCGCGGGCACGATTTATGCAGGCTCTTCTCAAGTTCAGCGCAATATCATCGGAGAAATGGTGCTTGGATTGCCCAAAGAGCCCAAACCCAACTAACTAATGAAAGTTATATCGGGCATTCGGTCAGGTGCTGCGATTGTTATTGCAGTGCTTTGCCGACCAAGTTTGTGGAGCACGGCGTTGATCCAAGTTTTTCGTTTGTCTCCGCGACGATGGTGGGCTCGAGCCCCATTTTTGCCAGTGCCAACTCGTGAATATATTCGTTTTCGGGTGTTGACTCAATATGGCGAGCGTGATCACACCTTAGAAGTAGCCGATGTATTGAGCTACTTGCGTTGGTTGAAAGATTCACAGTGAGAAGTGCGCTGGTGCTCAACGCAACTTTCGAACCTCTCTCGATTGTTCCTGCTCGCCGCGCGATTTGCTTGGTGCTCTCGGACAAAGCCGAAATAGTCGAAGATGACG
>CAXNFV010000117.1:0-4382 GCA_964201675.1 Ilumatobacteraceae bacterium
GGTGGCCGAATGGAAGGTCGTCCAATTGACACGATCGGCTACCGCGGAATGCACTCGTATGAGATAGCACTTGAAAATTGGTGGGTGCCGGCAGATCATCTGATTGGTGAAACTGCTGGCCTCGGCAAGGGTTTCTATTATCAGATGGAAGGCTTCGAAAACGGTCGCTTACAAACTGCCGCGCGCGCAGTCGGCGTAATGCAAGCCGCATATGAAGCAGCCTGTGACTATTCGCAAAACCGAAAAACTTTTGGCAAGAACATTGCCGAATATCAGTTGATCCAAGTCAAACTCGGACGAATGGCTGTCGTGATTCAAGGCGCTCGCCAATTTAGTTATGCAGTCGCCAAGATGATGGGCAAAGGTGAAGGAGCAATGGAAGCCAGCATGGTTAAGGCTTATGTTTGCAAAGCCGCCGAATGGGTGACGCGCGAAGCGATGCAAATTCACGGTGGATACGGCTACGCCGAAGAATATTCTGTGAGCAGATTATTCGTTGATGCTCGAGTGCTGAGTATTTTTGAAGGTGCAGATGAAACTTTGTGCCTAAAAGTAATTGCGCGACGAATGATTGAAGACGCCAAAAGCTAATTAGCCAATTAATTTGCTAACTAATTATCTTGCTATCTAGCTGACGAAATCAATTAAGTCGTGCAGACTTTTAATTCGTTCGCAGTCTGCGCCCTCATGAAATCCATATGGGTCTAGCAAAATCGGCGACAAGCCGGCGTTGCGAGCGCCGCCAACGTCATTAATTAATGAATCACCGATATACGCAATGCGTTCACGCGGCACGTTCATCACACGAATCGCCTCGTCGAAAATTTCTGGTTCGGGCTTTGCCACACCGACAACATGCGAATCAGTAACAATCAAAACCGGCACACCCGAACCCTCGCCTACTTGGCAAACATTTTCGTTAGCTAAGGTCTGTTCAATTTGGCCACTGGCGTTTGATACAACACCTATACGGATGCCCAGCAAATGCAGACGCCACAAGCCAGCTACTGATTCGTGCAGTGGAAAATGCCATAAAAACGCCGAAAAAACTTTTAACAACGCCGCCGCGGCCTCGCCAACTTTTTGTTCTGGCACGCCCGCCTCGCGCGCATATGCCTCACGGTATGAACTCCATGAGATGCGCTCGATTGAATCGGCTGCCTGCAATGCCGTCGCCGCGTCGATTGCCGCCATGCCTGCGTAATGGCAACGTACCAGTGCCCCAAGACTGGTCGTTCCGCCGAACGGCTCAAGCACCATGCCGGTTGTTAGCGGATCAGGAACGACGAAGACACCACCTGCATCAAAAAGTAAAGCATCAAAACGCTTGGTCATAAGTTTGGGTCCGAAAAATTTGGGCTTAGTTACTTCGTGCGCTTCAAACCAGCACGGCCACCACGCGAAATAAATTTCAAAGCCATCTTGCGACTGGCTTCGTCAATCATTTCTTCACCGAACATAACTGCGCCTTTGCCTTCGCCCTCAGTTGCAGTCGTATACGCATCCAAAATGGCCCAGGCCTTGTCAAATTGCTCTTGAGTTGGCGAGAACACTTCATTCAAAATTGAAACTTGATCTGGGTGCAGTGCCCACTTGCCGTCGTATCCGAGTGTTCGTGTGCGTTGGCAATAATTTTTGAAGCCATCAGAATCACGAATATATAAGTACGGTCCATCAATAACCTGCAAACCGTTGGCGCGGCCAGCCATCAGAATCTTTGAGAATACATAGTGAAAATGATCGCCAGGATATTCTGCAATTTGCACTCCGCCTGTGAGCACTGGCATCTCCATACTTGCCGCGAAATCTGCTGGTCCAAAAATAATTGTTTCTATTCGTGAACTTGCTGCACAAATTTCTTCAACATTGATTAGTCCGCGAGCAGTTTCAATTTGAGCCTCAATGCCGATGTGGCCAATCGGTAGGCCGTTGGCAATTTCAACCTGGCGCAATAACAAATCTGTCGCCACGATTTGGGCCGCTGTCTCAACTTTCGGCAACATGATTTCGTCAAGGCGCTCACCCGCACCAGCAACGACTTCAATGATGTCAAACGCCGTCCACTTTGTGCTCCAGTCATTGACGCGAACACACATAACTTTGTCGCCCCAATCTTGGGTGCGAAGTGCAGTCGCAATCTTTGCGCGCGATGCTTCTTTTTCTTTTGGCGCTACGGCATCTTCGAGATCCAAAAACACCATGTCGGCAGGAATACCTGGTCCTTTGCCCATCATCTTTTCTGATGAACCTGGGATTGATAAACAACTGCGGCGTGGTAAATCTCGTGAGCGTGGTGACATCTCCAAATTCTACATATTTCGCGATTACATCGCTCTATTCACGAGCGCGATTACATCGCGCTGCGGCGCAGAAGTTCTGTTGTTGGCGGGCACTCGGCAATGAACGGCATCGTGACATCTTGCGAGATGCCGTTGGGTGAAATAATTTGGGTGACTAGCGAAACTGGCACTACATCAACTGGAGTTTCAAAATCTGCACTCACGTCGGAAAGCATGCCGGTCCACAATGCTTCAGGCAACCGTGTGCCACATGGTGTCACCAACCAAACTGGTTTTTGTTCGCAATATGCGAGGGCCGCAACTGCGTGACTGCCACCACTACACAAAACATCGCGAGCTCCAGTCGCTAACGCCTCGATCATCACAATATCGCATTGTGAAATCACTCGCGAAAGACTTTCGTGTTGAATCAAAGTTGCATCAACATCAATTCTTTGCAATCGATCAACAGCCGCGTCACCGTCACCATTACTTTCGACGACGAAAATTTTCAGATCACCGCGCGGTGCCAACGCATGCAAAATTGCAGTAGGCCATCCAACGACACAGACAACTGCGTCTTGCGGCACTTGATCACGCAAAGTCTCTATCGTTTTGTCGGCATCAAGTTCGTCTTCGCACCGGCGTATCGCATCAAACGGATCATTCGCCCCAAGAACGTGACTGCACAACCACCACAGCGGGCCAGTAGTCGGATGTCTCTGCACAATTCGACGCACGGCCAGAACTATCCCCGCAGGCTCGTGACTTAGGCCACCCAAGGCCGAGGCAGTTTCGCGCACCAATGAAACAGGGTCAGCCCCGCGCGCCCGCGCCACATATCGCAAATGCTCAATCGGGTGCATTTCCGAAACGCTACTGCCGACTTGCTACGGTCGTCGTATATGAATATTCAAACTTCCCCCGACACCCAACTGCAACCCTTAAAGGGCGCGGCACGTCCGCTTGAGCAATGGCTGACGACTTTTCACCTCGCGACGATTGTTCTTGATCCATTCACAAATGAAAGTGCGTGGATCTTGCCAACTGCCGTGCGAATTTTGCGACAGTTCGCAGGTGCATCAGTTAGAACGAATTTTGTGATCACTGCAACGCCAAAAGAAGCAAGCGAATTTCTCGGACCATACGCCGAAGAATTTCTCGTGTTCTGCGATCCTGCTCGCGCATTTGTCAAACAACTAGGCGCAACTGAACTGCCCGCATTTGTTTACATTCAAATTGACGGAAGTATCCCAGTTAGCGCTCAAGGATGGAATGCGAAAGCCTGGAACGGTGTCGCTGAACACATCGCCAATGCAGTCTCGTGGAGCAAGCCCAGCATCCCAGTTGCTGGAGACCCTGCTACTTTCAAAGGTTCACCTGCGCTCGTCTAAGTGTGTTTGTTCAATAACCTGTAGTCGTGGCAACTAAACAACCAGAGCCGTTTGTAAATTCAAAATTATTACCGCTTGGTCCTGACAAAACCGTATATCGCAAAATTTCGAGCGAGGGCATCTCACAGGTAAAAACCGAACTCGGCACCTTCGTTCGCATTGAGTCATCGGCGATCACTTTGCTCACGCAAACCGCGATGCGCGACATTGCTCACCTATTGCGCACTGACCATCTACAACAACTTGCCAATATTCTCAAAGATCCAGAGTCAAGCGCCAACGATCGATTCGTTGCGCTCGACTTGCTAAAAAACGCCAGCATTAGTGCAGGTGGTGTGTTGCCGATGTGTCAAGACACAGGCACAGCAATCGTCAAAGCGTCAAAAGGTCAACTGGTGTTCACGGGTGACGACGATGAACAAGCAATCGCTCAAGGAATCTACAACACATATCAAACGTCAAATCTTCGCTACAGCCAACTTGCGCCAATCACGATGTACGAAGAAGTAAACACGAATACGAATTTGCCAGCAGAAATAAAAATTTCTGCAACTGACGGTGATGAATTCAAGTTCTTTTTCATCGCCAAAGGTGGCGGCTCAGCGAACAAGAGTTATTTGTTTCAAGAAACAAAAGCGCTGCTTAACGAAAAAGTCTTGTTGCCTTGGCTATTTGACAAAATGCAGACATTGGGCACTTCGGCGTGTCA
>CAXNFV010000118.1:0-4361 GCA_964201675.1 Ilumatobacteraceae bacterium
TTCATCGGGTGCCTCATTGGCGGGTGCGCTCAAAGTTGCGAGTGAAATAGATCTGTCACAAGAAGCCGAAACCGTGATTGTGTTCATCGTCTGCGATGGTGGATGGAAGTATCTTTCAACTGGTGCCTACACGGACAACTTAGATATCGCCGAAGCGGCAGCCGAGAAAATCATCTACTTTTAACAGGTTTTCGGGTACGAATTTTAGTTAGTCTCGATTATGTTTCGATACGGCTTTCGGATTTGTGTGCTCGCATTGTTGGCATTTGTCGGATATTCGAATCTTCCGTTAACGGCAAGTAATTCGGGCTCGGACACTCCAAAAAACTCAGTTGGACCTAATCCAAAGTACGCGGCGCTGGCAGCCGAAGTTGGTGCACAGTCGGCGTCGTGCATGGTCGTGCAAGAAGGTAAAACAATCGTCGCAGAGTGGTATTGGGGTGATCGAACTCCACAGACACTTTCTGAAGGTTTCTCAACGATGAAATCGGTGACGGCGACCTTGGTTGGTATAGCCCAAACTCAAAAAAAATTGAATATCAATCAAAAAGCATCTGACTTCATCAAAGAATGGAAGGGAACCGAGAGCGAATCAATAACAATCCGTCAGTTGTTGTCGATGACCTCTGGTCGCAGAGAAGTTTTTAATGGCAATCCATTTGCTGATAACGAGTTGATTGCACTAACTATCGGCCAAGAAACATCACCGGGCACAAATTGGCGCTATACAAATACAACTTTGCAGGTTCTCGAGACGGTGCTTGAAAGAGCCGTAGGCGGTTCGGTTAAATCGTTTGCAAAAAAGAACTTGCTCACTCCACTTGGGATGAAATCAAAACTGACGCAAGACGGCGGTGCGAACATGTTCATGTTTGCGTTTTGGGACACATCGTGTCGCGATCTGGCAAAGTTGGTGCAGTTGTACATGCAGAATGGCAAATGGAATGGTAAACAAATTCTTTCAGAAGAATTTGTCAATGACGCTCGAACCTCGTCAAGTGCGCTCAACCAGAACTACGGACTTTTGTGGTGGTTAAATCGTGAAGGCACGACCAAATCGACTTCGGCGAATGCTCAAACTCGAATTGGTCCTCGTTATAAAAATGCACCGTTAGATATGTTCGAAGCAATTGGGGCATGTGGCCAGTCTGCGATGGGGTTTCCGACGCAGAAGTTAATAATTACGATTATGCGGACAAAGACACTTTTTGAAGCACTTGGTTGCGGAAACGATCCGCAAACTAGTGCCCTTAATAAAATGGGTTCAAGAGTTTTTGAACTAGTCAAATAGAGCTAGGTATTTAGAAACTAGTAAAAGCAGTTTGTTTATCTGCCGGCAACAAGCACGACAAGACCCAATACGACGACCGTGGCTGAAGTGAGTCGGCGTTTGTGGTCGTCTTCTTTCAGGTATTTCCAGCCGGCAAGTGCGGCGATAACCACGCTTGATTCGCGCATTGTGGCGACATACCCAACTGGCGCAAGAGTGAAGGCGTAGACGACGAGCGAATAGCTAATTATTGACATGGTGCCACCAAAAAGGGCCGGCCGCCATTGGACGACGAGAAACTCTTTGAGTTGTCCACGGCGCGTAAGTAGTGCCCAGATTGTGATTGTTGTTGCGCCGCTGACAAAAACACTCAATGCAAAAGCGACAGGGTCCGAGTTTCGTGCACCGTATGCATCGACGACTGAGTAGATACCGATTGTTGCTGCGACCCCGAGTGCGGGAAAAATATTATTGATTGGCTGACCCAACACAAGAACCCACAGTCCAAAAATAACAATGGCGATACCCGCCATGCTCGGCGCTGAAAGATCGTCACCAAGAAAAATTAATCCCAAGATGGCGGCGCTAAGTGCGCCAGCACCACGTGCAATTGGATACGTAAGTGAGAAATCATTTTTGTCGTATGCCTTGGCTAGCAACAACACATATGGCAAGTGTCCGCAGCCACTGATGATTGACCACCACCAAGCAATATTTGGTGGACCATCAATTATCGTCCAGCCGGCGAGAGCAATTAAAGCGAACGATCCAGCAAAAACAAATTGACCCCATAGCGCGAGAAATCGATCACCTGTTTGCTTGACGACCAGGTTCCAACTTGCGTGCAGAACTGCGGCAAGAAGAGCGAGTCCAGCGGCAAGAAGCACACAGCGACTATAAAGCATTGACTGATGTGTCGCAGTGGCGACTGCGAGTTGACTGAGTTCGATGTTGGCCAGGGCGTAGCGTTGTTAAAGATGAATGCTCAGTTTGATCGGCCGATCGGCATGTTTGACTCTGGTTTTGGCGGTCTGACCGTTGCACGGGCGGTTATTGACTTGATGCCAAACGAGACCCTCATATATATAGGTGACACTGCGCGTTACCCCTATGGGCCAAAGCCTGCGGATGATGTGCGAAGTTTTGCAATCGAGTTGGCGACAAGTCTGGTGCATGACTTCAACGTCAAGTTGATTGTTGTTGCGTGCAACACTGCGGCTTCAGTTGCGCTAGGCGAGTTGCAAAGTTTACTTTCGGTGCCTGTGATCGGGGTGGTTGAGCCAGGCGCACGGGCGCTGGTGCACACGACCAAAAATAATCGAGTTGCAGTTATCGGCACAGTAGGCACGATTGCTTCTGGGGCATATGAAAATGCAGTTGCAAGTGTGGCACGAGAGATTTCTGGTGAAATTGCGTTGACCGCAACGGCGTGCCCGGGTTTTGTCGAATTTGTTGAGCGCGACGAAACTTCTGGCAAAGCCGTCACAGAGTTGGCAGAGAGATTACTTGCGCCAATACGAAAAGCCGATGTTGATGCATTGTTGTTGGGGTGTACGCACTATCCATATTTGAGCGACGTGATTGGGAAAGTTATGGGCTCTGGTGTGAAACTAATAAATAGTGCCAAGGCCACTGCATCAGTAGTGCGTGATGCTTTGGCGACAAACAATATTGCTCGTAGCGTTGTCTCAGGAGAGCGGGGCCCGCACGAGTTTTATTCGTCGGGCGATGTTCAGCAATTCGCAGAACTCGGTCGTCGTTTCTTGGGGCCTGAGCTATCGGTTGCGAAACATTGGCCAAAGTGAATTATAAAAAATAAGAATACGACAAAAAACGGAGCAAAGACTGTGACACGACCAGACGGACGAAAAGCAAATGAATTACGTCAACTTAAGTTTGAGCGTGACTTCACCGAGATGGCCGCAGGCTCGGTGCTTGTCTCATTTGGCAAAACCCGCGTGCTGTGCACCGCTTCAATCGACGAAGATGTGCCACGTTGGATGAAAGGCAAGAACAAAGGTTGGGTCACCGCTGAATATTCAATGTTGCCTGGTTCGACGCCTGACCGCAATGATCGTGAAGCCGCCAAAGGTAAACAAGGTGGTCGCACGATTGAAATTCAACGGCTAATCGGTCGGTCGTTGCGTTCATGCTGCGACATGACTTTGCTCGGTGAACGACAAGTGATTGTCGACTGCGATGTGCTGCAAGCCGACGGTGGCACGCGCACGGCCAGCATTTGCGGCGCATATATCGCGCTGCATGACGCGCTGACACGAGTGATGCAAAACGGTTTGATCGCTACACATCCGTTGCATTCGTTGTGTGCGGCAGTCAGCGTGGGTATTCACAATGGATCGCCAATTCTCGACTTGCCTTATGTTGAAGACAGTTCGGCTGAGGTTGATATGAATGTCGTGATGTTGCAGAGTCGTGCTGGTGGTGAGCCAAAGTTTGTTGAAGTGCAAGGCACCGCCGAAGGTGCGGCCTTTAGCCAAACACAGTTAAGTGAATTGTTGGCACTTGCAACTGCCGGTTTGCATGAAGTATTCGCGTTACAGACACAAACACTTGCAGTACCACCAACACCTAGACCGCAATAAAGATGTTGCGTTAATGCTGCGCGTAGTTTGCGCCTCGGCAAACCCGCATAAGGTGGCTGAAATTTCAGAGCTCATGAACGGCGTTGTTGATTTACAGCCACGGCCGACTGAAATTGCTGATGTCGTTGAAGATGCCGACACGCTTGAGGGTAATGCACGACTCAAAGCCTTGGCTATTTGTCTTGCCACTGGGTTTCCAGCACTTGCCGATGACACTGGATTAGAAGTTGATGCACTAGAGGGCGCACCAGGAGTTTTGACCGCAAGGTTCGCTGGGGTCAATGCGACTGATGCCGAAAATCGCGCCAAAATGCTGAGTGAACTTGAAAACAAATCACGCATAGCCAGATTTCGAACTGTTGCCTTGTTGCGCTTTGCTGATGGTCGAGAAATTTTCGCCCAAGGTGTTTGCGAAGGATCAATTAGTGTCGCCGAACTCGGCGAGCGTGGGTTCGGTTACGACTCTATTTTTATTCCAGGTCTTGGCG
>CAXNFV010000119.1:0-4354 GCA_964201675.1 Ilumatobacteraceae bacterium
AGCGAACTCGACCCAGATGCAGCGATTGCTGCCGTTGAAAAACTTTCAAAAACAGTTGGCACCAATCGCAAACTCAGCGAACTTGGCGCCACTAGCGACAACATCGCCGCATTGACCCAAGACGCATTACGCGACTTAATTATTTTAAATACTCCGCGTTATCCAACTCGGGGAGAAGGTCACGAACTCTACGCAACTGCGTTGTAAAACATTTTAATTATTGAGTGAGTCAGTAGTTATTGGTTTCAGCGCGACCCAAGATTGTTTTAATCCTGGGTGAAGGTTTAGAGTTTCAACTTCGTCAATAGAGGACCATTTTGTGGCAGTTGATTCTGGGTTGGCGATGTGAGCACCCGCGTCACTCATCGTGTGGGCAATAACGGTGTCGTAACTCCATGGGCCATGGTTGTCTGAAAAAACATGCTTGACAGTCAACGCCGATTCTTCAATACCCATTTCTTCGTGCGCCTCACGTAACGCTGCAGTTACCGAATCTTCGTGCGAATCTTTTGCACCACCGGGCAGTGCCCAAGTGCCGCCACCGTGTGTCCACTCGGCTCGCAGTTGTAATAAAACTTGTGGTTGTGGTGTGTCACGACGCACGAGCAACAAACCCGCGGCGCCAAATCGACCCCAATGGCGAAAACCACAGTCGCAATCAACCCAACCGTCGCCGTCGCGTAATCCCATAACTGATAACAGTATTACGAAACGATGTCTAAAGCGACTGCAGACTTCGGCACGACATTGCGAACATGCCAATTATTGCCCGCCAAGATTCGCGCGCTTGCAATTAACACGAGCATGATTGCGCCGGTGCCGATAAATGTTGTTGCACGACCAAGGTGATCGTAGGCAACACCCGCAAAACTTGCAGCCACGCCACCAGCCAGAGTTTCCATTCCACCAAGCAGTCCTTGTGCCCCTGCTTGTCGTTCAAGCGGTGCGCTGGTGCCAACAGCGACGCCTGCACCAGTGACGAAAAAACCATCATTGGTGTAGTGAAAGAAAAATAAAACCATCATCAGCGCTGGTGTTGGCATCAAGCCGTAACCAGCCATAAACAGAGCGCCAAGAATCATGCCGAAGCCACCAGCGCGGTATGGTCCGATGCGTTGCACAAATTTGCCGCCGAACGGGCCGAGCAGAATCAACGGCAGAACGAAAACCGATACGCCGACATTTGCCATCCATTGAGCAGCGTCAAGATCGTCCATCATCAACACCCATAGCGAGTCGAATACACCGATCATGAAGAACAGTGCGACGCCGATCAAAATGCCAGAGGCGATGGCGCGATTTTTTAGCAAGTCGATTGCGAATCGCTCTGTTGGGTGATTTTCTTTTGCCGTCTCGGGCACTTTGATGCGACTAATGACGAGCACGAACAAAGAAATCGTTGTGGCAAGAAATATGAACGGGCCGGGAATACCAAATGGTGCCGTAAGCACAACCGAAAAAATTGGACCAGCGGCGAAACCAGCAACTTCAAAAGAAAGAACCCGACCCAGGTTGCGCCCAAAATTCTCGGGGTCGGCGACGATGATTACCCGGCGCAGCGCCGGAAGGGCAGCACCGGCACCAAAGCCCATGATGATTCGCGACACAAGAAGAATCAAAAATGTTTCACCGAACGCCATGCCGATGCAACCAATCACCTCGAGGGTCAAACCCAAGATAATTAATCGCCGAGCCCGACCGCGATCGGCCAGAGGGGCGATGCTGACTTGTCCGAGAAAAGAAGTGAAAAAGCCCACGCCGACGATGAACCCGAGTGCCGATTCGGCGATGCCGAAGTTGTTGCGATAGTCATCAAGCATTGTGAACATCACGCCATAAAGGCAGGAGGATGTGCCAATTGCGAAAAGCAGCGTCATCACAATTCGTTGCTTATTCACCGCGTTATTCTACCGTTTCAAAATGTCGTGCCGATTGGGTAAGACTGACCAATATGAAAAACGAATTGTCAAAACTAAATGCATCGCAACCACTTGATTCTTTGATTGCAGGCAAATGGATTACGCACAAATCAAAAGTTTCAGTCACGAACCCTGTCAATGGTTCAACGCTGGCTCAAGTTTCAAGTGCAACACCAGATGATTGTTTGTCGGCTGTTGACGCGGCACAAAATGCATTTGCATCATGGAAGTTGACTGCGCCACGAGCGCGTGCCGAGATATTGCGTAAAAGTTTTGAAATTATGATCTCCGAACAAGAATCATTGGCGCGGTTGATCACCCTCGAGAACGGCAAAGTGCTTAGCGATGCACGCGCTGAAGTCGCCTATGCCGCCGAGTTTTTTCGTTGGTTCAGTGAAGAAGCCGTGCGCATTGACGGTGATTATCGCCGTGCACCAGGTGGTGCCAACTGGTTGATGGTTTCACGACAGCCTGTGGGCGTCGCGCTCTTAGCAACCCCATGGAACTTTCCGGCGGCAATGGCCACTAGAAAGATTGGCCCCGCACTTGCGGCAGGTTGCACAGTTGTACTGAAGCCCGCGAGCGAGACGCCTTTAACCGCGCTTGCAATCGCAGAAATAATGCAACGCGCGGGCGTGCCAGATGGTGTGGTCAATGTCGTGGTGCCAAGCCCGTCAGGGCCTGCAGTGAGTGCAATGTTGAAATCAGATCGCGTGCGCAAACTTTCGTTCACTGGTTCGACACCAGTCGGGTCGTTGCTGTTGGCGCAAGCCGCAGAAAAAATCATCAACTGCACCATGGAACTCGGTGGCAACGCACCGTTTATTGTTTTCGACGACGCTGATCTTGCGGCCGCAATCGACGGCGCGATGTTGGCCAAGATGCGCACTGGTGGCGCGGCTTGCACGGCGGCCAACAGATTTTTTGTACACGAAAAAATTTATGATGAATTCGCCGATGGACTGACTAAACGAATGACCGCACTCGTTTTGGGTGATGGACTCGACGCGAAGACAACTGTTGGTCCACTCGTGTCAAAATCGCAACAACAGCAAGTAGCCAAGTTGGTCGACGAGGCGAAAAGTTTTGGCGCCAAAGTCGTGTGTGGCGGCAACGCATCAACAGACGGGTCTTTCGGTTACTTTCCGACTGTGCTCACAAATGTTTCGTTTGACGCACCAATTTTGCGAACCGAAATTTTTGGTCCGGTCGCACCACTGGTGCGGTTCAAAGACAGCGATGACATTTTGGCGCACGCCAACAACGTCGAGCACGGACTTGTATCGTATGTTTACACGCGTGATCTCGGTCGGGGCATGCGAGTTGCAGAGGCGCTCGAATCTGGAATGGTCGGTCTAAATCGCGGGCTAGTTTCAGACCCGGCTGCGCCTTTTGGTGGAGTCAAACAATCGGGCCTTGGTCGAGAAGGTGCCCATGACGGCTTGTTGGCATTTCTTGAAACCAAATATGTAGCAGGAAACTGGTAACGGTGTGAGCCACACCGCGAAACCACGAAAGCTTCTCGCCATCTGAGACAATGTTGATAACAGAAAATTACTTGGAGCAAAGATTTGGGCGACATTACCGACACGAGAACGAATTGGCTAGATCCGAATCAGCTTGAACTCGTGCGTGGGCAAGTTCCACTCGTATATATAGATGCAATACCCGTGCGGGTCAATGAACTCGGGGTGGTCACTCATGTTGGGATGCTTTTGCGTCAAGCCCCTGACGGTTCGATTTCACGAACGATCGTTTCGGGTCGGGTATTACTCAACGAGCGAATTCGCGAAGCGTTGTTACGCCACCTTGAGAAGGATCTTGGGCCGATGGCTCTGCCGAAAATTCCGTTAGAGCCGGCGCCATTTACGATCGTCGAATATTTCACCGACCCTGAAGTCAGTGGTTTTCACGACCCGCGACACCACGCCGTGAGTTTGGCATTTGTTGTGCCGGTTTCGGGTGATTGTCAACCGTCGCAGCAAGCGCTTGATCTCGGTTGGTATACGCCAGTGCAAGCAACAAGCGATCAGATGAAACTTGAAATGACAAGTGGTCACGATCGTTTAATTCGACTTGCGTTGGCCTCGGTCGGAGTTTTGCCTTAGTAATACAGACTTACTAAACGTTTATCACTTACTATTTGAACATGCGAGTTAAGTCAATGCAACATAATGCTTCTGCATTACGGACAGCATTGATGGGTCAAAAGTTGTCAAGTTTCGAAACTAGCGCATCACTTATTGTTGCTCCGAAGATCGGCAGAACGATTGAAGAATTGCGATCAGAAAATCGGAGTATTGAAATTATTTGGGACGACGGCATCGTACTTAAAACCAAAATGAAATTTAGTGGCTCTTGGCGTATTTTTCATGATGGAGAAAAATGGAGCAAGTCCAAAAGGTTCGCTCAAATAATTATTGGCGTCGATGAAA
>CAXNFV010000120.1:0-4342 GCA_964201675.1 Ilumatobacteraceae bacterium
CGGTGTTATTGCCTGCGTGTCGACAAAATTTGGGATCACTCGAACGCGCTTATGAAACCTTTGACTAAGTTTTCGCTGAACATTGTTTGCAAGGTCATCCGATAGCAACACAACCAAGTCAGACTTCTGATAACTGACACGCTCAAGCCATCTTGCAGCTTTGATAATTTTTTGATTCGAAATTGCACCGGTTTCAATTGCTGCATCAGGAAAAATATCTTGAATATTGAAAACTAGTTTGCCACCGCGAAATATTTTTGTTAACCAACCCGTAAGCCCGAGCGTTAGAGGAGGTGACATTGCCAGCACGCCATCTACACGACGTGGAAACCCACCAGCAACCAGGCTGCGCAAACCAACAATTGCGCTGAACAAAACGAATCCGATGGCGCGACGCAGTAAGTTCAATTTCGTCTTTCCGGCAAAAGGCTGAACTCGGGTGATTGAACCCCATTGCGTCTTTTCAACTCGCCACAAAGCACCAGACCAGCCTTGCTCGACTTGATGTTTGCGATACCACGGCAACGAAGTCACTACATGAAGTTCGTGTCCGAGATTTGCAAGTTCGTGCACAATTCGTGTCATCACCACACCAGTTGGCGCCATATCGGGTTCGAAATGCGGACACAGAACAATTAGACGCAATTTTCTAAAACTGATATTACGACTCATATCACAGCTGCCGAATAAGCGTCAATCAAATCGTTGCCTGAGTTTTGAATCGAATATTGCATCGCACGAAGTTTGCCAGCGCCAACGAATTTTTCGCGCTGCGCCTCAACAATTTGAATTGCAGTCGACCACGCATCTAATTCGAGTGGCAGAACCAAACCCGCGTCGCCAACAACCTCTGGCAGCGATGCGCAGTTGCTGGTAATTACAGGTGTACCAAGAATCATTGCTTCGATCACTGGCGCGCCAAAGCCTTCGTACAGGCTCGGAAACACAAGCGCAAGTGCAAGTTTCATCAAACCGTCGCGATCGTCATCGCTGACACGACCCATTCGCATAACTCGGTCATCCAGATTTAGTCGGCGAACCTCACGCATGAACTCTTCTTCGGCACGACCTTTGCCTCCAGCACACACCAGCACCAAGTCTTTGTCAACCCAATGCAATTTCATCAACTGCAATAAAAACTAATGATTTTTATGCGGATGAGTTATCGCCGGCAAGAAGATTACTTTTTTAGATATGAGCCGAAATCGTCGGCGCAACTCTGCTTCGCTAGTTGAGTCTCTACCAATCGCAGAATCTACCCCGTGTCTAACCACTCGGACTTTTTTAACCGACAGATTGAACTCACTGATCAATCGGTCGCGAACATAACTACTTGGAGTCGTGATTACTGTTGCGCGATCTAGCGATCTCGGCACTACCTTGCGCAAATACGCCAACCTGATACGACTGAAGTTCTCGGGAAACGAAAGATACTGCACATCGTGCATCGTCAAAATCGTGTTTCGCAAGCCAAATCTTGGCATTGTTCCGCCACCGTGGTGAATTACATCAAATTTTCGTGACTTAATCGCCAGCCAAGTTTGTTCAAGGGCGATTCTTGCCAACCGAGCACCGCGATGTGCCGGGGCCTCGACGCATTTATAAATCTCCGCAAGTTCAGGGTGGTGTCGCGCAAAACCTTTCTGCACGAATAACGTGATTTGATAATTATTTTTAGCTTTTTCGTTCAATGACATACCCATCAACTGACGAATTAAATATTCTTGCGAACCACCCACCTGCCCTGTGCGCAACCACAATAAGTTGACGGCAATCTGTTTTTTACTCACCCGATCACCTGATCATAAACAGACGCCGTGCATATTGCAGACTGAGCCCATGTCATTTCGGCGGCTCGTTTATAGCCAAGCTCAACGAGAGTATTTTTCTGACTCAATGCCTCGACGACACCGTTGGCAATACTTGAAAGATCAAGTGGATCAACAAGCACACCGGCATTACCCGCAACTTCTTGGGTGGATGAGCCACGACTGGTTACAACTGGGGCACCGTAACTCATCGCTTCGAGAATCGGCAAACCAAAACCTTCCATAAGAGATGGATAACAAAATGCACTCGCATTTGAATATAGAACACCTAGATCGCTCGCCTCGACAAACCCGAGAAATTTCACGCGACTGGTAATTTTTGATTTCTCGCTTATCGTCGAATCAAGTTTGATATCTCCCCAACCAGTGGCACCAACGACAACCAATTGTGGCACTGAGTCACCAAGAGTCTCGAGGGCAGCCACCAGTCGCGCGAGATTTTTGCGTGGCTCCAAGGTACCGACAAACAATAGATATTCGCCCGATATACCCAAACGAGCGAGAACTTGCGCCGAATTCGGCACGACTACCGGCACCTTCACGCCGAGCGGTACATGACGCAAACGATCGGCAGAAAAACCAAACTCAAGACAATCATCTAGCGTCGCTCGTGAAGAGCACAGCAGAATTTCGGCGTTCTTCAACAATATTTTCAAACTTCGCCGAAACACCGAGTTGCCACGACGACTGAAAAATTCTGGATATTTCAAAAACGCCAAATCATGAACCGTTGCGATCATTTTTGCTCGCGATGCAAGCGGGATAATCGATGTGCAATGCAAAAGATCCACATCGCCAGTCGCCCACTCAACACGTGGAGCGCGCAATCGCAGAGACGCCTCGTAAAGCACGGCACCATGCAAGGCAAGTTGCTCGACTTTTATTGGCGGAGCGTACGACGAAGTTGGCACGTGTTTATTGTTTCCCGCCACTCCAATAAGTTGCACATCGGGACGCACGACCGGCATTGCCTTGGCAATTTCAATCGCCGATGACGCGGTTCCGCCTGGCACTCGGTGCCAACATTGCTCTAAAGAGTAGGCCACCCGCACACCTTCTATTCTGCCCGTCTTGGCTTGGTATCGGGTGAACAACCAACACCGATAAGCACAGCAAATTCGGTCGTACGATGTAGATATAACTATGAGCGAAAAGTCTTCATCGCCAAAATTTTGGAAAGACCGCGTCGTTGTGGTCACTGGCGGAAACGGGTTTCTCGGACGAAATGTCGTTGATGCTTTCAATCAGGCAGGTGCAAAAGTCGTGGCTCCACGGCGTCGTGAAGCAGATTTAACACAACCTGGTGTCGCCCTTGAACTGTTTAAAAAGCACAAGCCAAGCCATGTCGTACACCTCGCGGCACGAGTTGGCGGTATTGGCTATAACCAAATTGCTCCTGCTCCGCTTTATCTAGACAACTTAATGATGGGCACAAATACGATCGAGGCTGCTCGTGCAACTGGCGTCGAAAAAACAATTCTGCTCGGCACCGTTTGCAGTTATCCAAAATTTACGCCCGTGCCATTTCGTGAAGAATCAATCTGGGATGGATACCCCGAAGAAACCAATGCTCCTTACGGCATCGCCAAAAAAGCATTGCTGGTTCACGCACAAGTCAACGCTCAACAATATGGTCAGCGTTTCGCATTTTTGATCCCGACGAATCTTTTCGGGCCAGGCGACAAGTTTCATCCGGATGTATCGCATGTCATTCCGGCGCTAATTAAAAAATGTGTCGAAGCCAAAGAACAGAATCTCGACAAGATTTCTGTATGGGGAACAGGCTCGGCAAGTCGAGACTATTTATATGTCAAAGATGCTGCTCGTGCAATTTTGTTGGCTGGCGAACTTCATGATTCAAGCGAGCCGTTGAACCTCGGCAATAACCGCGAAATAACTATCCGTGAAACTGCCGAAACGATTGCTCGTATCGTCGGTTTTGCCGGTGAACTCGTTTGGGATTCAGCTCGACCAGATGGGCAGCCACGACGACGTGTCGATGCATCTCGGGCCGAACGCGAACTTGGATGGCACGCCACAATGGATTTCGAAGACGGTTTGCGTGAAACAGTTAAATGGTTTATCGCCAATCGCCAAGAAGCGTTGCTATTACCTTCGTAACTGTTGTGAATTTTCCACCACCGCGAGTTCCGCCGCCACTACCGCGTGCCAGTCAGTCGGCTCCGAAAAGCACCGAGCCGGTGCGCGAACCGAATTCTTCGAAGCGTGCAAATAGCACGAGACCAGCGTTTAGAAAACCTTCGAACCAAAAAACACGAAACAACGCTCGTAACAATCAAACTAGTTTCACTAATGCAATCGTCTCAATCAATGTTGGCTTGTATTTATGGATGTCGATTTCAAATTTTGGTGCGACGTCGAATAATTTCGTCATTTCAAGATATTTTCTCGAGCAAGGCGAGTGGTATCGATTAATTAGTTGCGGGTTTGTGCACTTTGGGTTATTCCATGTTGCAATGAACATGATTCTCGCCTATCAACTCGGTCAAATG
>CAXNFV010000121.1:0-4306 GCA_964201675.1 Ilumatobacteraceae bacterium
TAAATACACGCACGGTAGCCACATACACAATCGATTCTTATCCGAAACGTATCGGCGAGTTATCCGTCTTGATACCGCTAATCAAAACCGAATCAATGAAACAAGCTCTTGCAATCTTTCAAGGGCGTGCACCATTGACTGTACAAAAAGCGTCGATTCGCACGATCAATAATCAAACTGTGGTTCTCGTGGCTCAAAGAATTGCGATGGCCACCACAACGACACTTGCAATACCAGAAACGACCGCGAAGCCAGCGACGCCGACAACGACAATTCCGACTGCAATCGCGCCGCAAAAGACGGTCGGGGTTGTTCCGCCAGATGATCCAACTTGTCGCTAACTCTTTAACCGTCCGATCAAATACAACTTGATTACAATACCTCAGGGGTATTAGATGGAAATTTTGATCGCGATCGTTGCCACAGTAGTTTCATATTTTTTTGGCACGTTTCCAAGTGCGGCCATCGTTGCGGGTCGAAAAAATCTCGACATCACAACTGTTGGCTCTGGCAACCCGGGTGCATCAAATGTCATCCGCAATCTCGGATGGAAAACTGGACTAGCCGTGTTCTTGATGGACATGGCCAAAGCGGCACTCGCCGTTGGTCTGGCTTGGGTGGTTACATCAGAACAGCGTGGTCCGTTGTCTTATATCTGTTTGTTCGCCGCGATTCTTGGTCACTCATATCCGATCACGCGCAAGTTCAAAGGCGGCAAAGGTGTTGCCTGTGGTGGTGGTGGAATGTTTATGTTGTTTCCATTGACAAGTTTAGTTTTATTTACTTCATGGTTCGTTCTGACCAAAGCAACCCGCAAAGCTTCAATCGCATCACTGACTATTTCAATTGCCTTGCCCTTTGGTATTTCATGGGAAAACGCAGAACGCTGGGAGATCGTCGCGACATTGGCATTGGTTGCGTTTATTATCGCCAAACACTTACCAAACTTAAGGCGTCTGAAGTCTCACGAAGAACCAAACATTTAGTCTCATCAACTAATAGCGGCATAGTTTCTTACTAAGGTTTTTGCAGTGCTTACAGTTGTCAATACTTTTTTTGAATGGCTTAAAGAATCTTCGGCGTCGCCCTGGTTTTATTTGATTATTTTTGCAGTCGCAGTGTTCGATTCAATTCTGCCAATCGTTCCAAGCGAAACACTTGTAATAATCGGCGGAGTGAGCGCTGGCTCGGGCTCACTTTCTATCGCACTTGTCATTGTTTGTGCTGCGAGTGGTGCATTTATCGGCGACAACCTAAGTTATCTAATCGGTCGTGAAGCAAGTGACTGGGTGATCAAACGACGAACGCGCACCGAACGCGGTGCAAAACAAATGGCGAACATTGTCGAACAGATTCACGATCGAGGTGGAATGTTGTTGATCACCGCGCGGTTTATCCCTGGGGGGCGAACATTGCTCACGCTGTCATGCGGGGTTACCCGTCAACCACGAAAATGGTTTATCGGTTGGGCGGTAGTGGCTGCAAGTGTCTGGTCGCTTTACGCATCATTGCTTGGATTCATCGGTGGAAAGTCTTTTGCCGATAATCACACCAAAGCATTTTTGATTGCATTCGCTGGAGCGTTCGGTGTAACGATAATTGTTGAGGTCTTTCGCGCCATCTCACACAGGCTTAAACGACAAAGCCAAATCAGTAAGTAAGCGGCTGTAAAGTTAGTTGCAGTGACACTGCGATTAAGCGTTGACTCGAAGTCATGGCATTTTCATATTCATGACACTGCTAAAAGTTTTGAAGATCTCATTCCGGTTGTCAAGGGCAACGGATACGGCTTTGGACGGTCAACACTCATGTCGCACGCTGCTTCGCTTGCCAAAGAAATTGCAGTGGGCACAGTTTTTGAAGCACACGATGTGCCTGCAACTTGCACCGCGATAGTTCTCACCCCTGCAGGTGTCGAAATGCCCGAGACTTTGCCCGAGACTGCGATCTTGACAGTAGGTTCGGTTCAACATGTCGAAAACTTGCGTCTTAATTCATGGCGCGGACAAGTGATCATCAAACTTCGATCAAGCATGAACCGATACGGCGCCGACGCAACCGAACTTGCCGAATTAAAAGATGCGATTACAAACTCTGGCTTAACTCAAGTTGGTTGGGCAATTCATCCACCCCTTGATGGCAACGCAAACGACCATCTTGCTGAGATAAAGACTTGGATGCTGCAAATATCTTCTGACTTACCTTGGTTTGTTAGCCACATTGACGCAAGTGGCATTAAACAACTGCGTCAAGAATTCACCAAAAATAAAATTCGAGCAAGATCGGGTACGGCACTTTGGCTAGGCGACAAATCAATGACTCACTTAACCGCCGATGTGCTCGATCTTCGAACTATCAAACAAGGTGACACCGCTGGCTATCGAAACGTCAAGATCAAACAAGATGGCACAATCGCAATGATCGGCGCTGGCACGAGCCACGGCGTAAATCCGGTCGCTTCAGAACTGAGCCCATTTCATTTCAACCAAATGCGCCTCGAACTTGTCGAGCCCTCGCACATGCACACTTCAATGGTGTTTATACATGTCGACGACAAATTACCCAAGGTCGGCGACTGTGTCGATGTGCAACAACCGCTCAAGCGTGTTTAACCCGACTGTATTACTTGGAACTAGGCCAGTCAATGAACACACCTAATCACCAAAACGACAATCGGGTAGTCAGCATCGATGCGATGCGCACAATTGCATTGTTCGGAATCATCGTTCTCAACTATCACGGCTACTTAAATTTCTCTGGCGCACTAAGCAGTACAGAACCATCGATCTATGAACGGTGGTGGCATCCATTCGATGGAGTGCTTGCAAATCCATTTCCTGTTGGCTTTGTCATGGTCGCGGGTATGGGTGTCTCACTCATGACAAGCACGATGAACACGAAGCAATTGATTACCGAAACACGATGGCGACTCGCACGACGCGGACTCTTTTTATTTACTCTCGGTTATGGCATTGAGTGGATCTGGCGCGGAACTATTCTCCCCTATTACGGGGTGCTTTTCTTGGTCGCCAGCGTGATCGCTTATTGGTCGAAACGAAATTTGGTTTTGCTCGGTGTCTTTTCGATAGTTGTTGCGGCGGCAGTCGAGTCGTGGAGATTCGCAGAAACATTTAACGACAATTTCACGATTTGGCTCTCACCAGCCGAACCTGATTCACCTCGAAATCTTCTGATTCGAATTTTTATTGACTACACACATCCACTCTTTCCGTGGTTGGCGTTTTTCATCACCGGTATTTTGCTGGGGCGCAACTACGCAACTTTCAAGACCATTCGATTCAGGCTTCTGATCATCGGTGTTTGTTTGGTGAGTTTTTCATATTTGGCTAATGCGATGATTCACTCGCTTGCTAATTCGTCTAGTCAAACCGATCAAAGTCTGCGCCAACTTGCTTCAACTCGTCCGTTTGACCGCGGTATTCTCTACGTCGCATCTGCAATTGGCGTGGTCATCGCGGTGCTTGTAGTTTTACATATTCTTTGTGAGCGCTACGAAAATTCGCCAATTGTTGAAACCGCAAGAATCACCGGCCAAATGACGCTGACAATTTATCTTGCCCATATTTTTATCTTCAACACCGTTGTGAACAAATTAGAACTTGTAACACCAACCGGGTTAGATACGGCAATGATAATGAGCATCGCCGTTTATGCTTCTGCGATCATCTGGGCCAATTGGTGGCACAATCGTTTTGGCCGTGGCCCTGCCGAAATTGTCTATCGCCGATTCGGTGGCTGATTAGCCACGAGAATGGGTTTTTAGCATCATGTAACTCGGGTTGTCGCCTCGCCCACCTCAAGATATTTTTTTGCAGCGACTACGTCACGAATCCTCTCAAAGCCATCGAATACTTCGACATAGCTGGTTGGCAATGGAGAAATAGCCAACCTGATGCAATCTGGCCGACGAAAATCACCGATTACGTTTCCAAAGATTCGCATCGCCTCAGATATCTTTTGTGAGTCTGGGTGGCGCACAGAAATATGACCACCGCGTCTTTTTGAGTCGCGGGGTGTGACAACCGAAAACCCGAGTGGTTCAAGCCAAGCATCATGCAATGCCAGCATCAGTTCGGTGCCTTGTGCGGCCTTTTGTGCGATCGCCGACAACCCCGCGCGGTCGATCATTTCAAAAGCAGTGGTCACGCAACGCATTCCGATGATGCTCGGGCTTGCGATTTGAAATCCCCGCATCCCGGTTGTGCGATCAAAGCCTTGCCCCATTGCGAACTGATCGTCTTGTGCAAACCAACCTTGAATCGGCACTTGCAACTCACTTTGCATT
>CAXNFV010000122.1:0-4269 GCA_964201675.1 Ilumatobacteraceae bacterium
CATAAAGCCGACGACTGGTCGTATTGCCAAGAACACTCCATGCTTGGCTGACTGCAGCCAATGCCAAAGAAAAATCTGCAGTTTCTAATCCGTCTGCATCGGGGTAAGTTTTCGTACCATCGCACGATGTGCCGCGCGAATTTCTTTTAATGATGCGGTTGACTTTACTCCGAGTATTTCATAGTGACTTGAAATATCCGCACCTGCTCAATTCGCACTCAATTTACAACAAAAAATTCTTGACACTTCACGAACCAGTGAATGTTGCGGCAATCTTGCTCGCCGAGTCACCGCCGCGACGCAAGATGACAGCAAGAAACCACAGCGCACCGAGCGTGACGACAAACAACAACACCGCGCCGACACCCCAAAAGGGCTTTATCGTGCTGCGCGTCGCACCCAGCAACGCGACCGGGAACGTCGTCGAACCGGCCTCGCTGAGCAATGTAGAAATCACCGCGTTATCGAGGCAAAGTGCAAACGACAGTAACCCGCCAGCAACCATCGCCGAAGCAATTAGCGGCAAAGTGATCTGCCGAAATGCTCGGGCCGGCGGCGCACCAAGATCACCTGCTGCTTCTTCAAGCGATTCGTCTAGCCCTGCAAGTCGTGCGCGCACGATCAGCGTGACCACAGCGCTCGCGTAAAGCGATTGACCAACCCAAAGTTTGTTGATGCCACCATTGAAGGGGCCCCACCCAGCCGAAAAAATCGTTCCGACCAATGGCACATCTTTGATTCGTGGAAACCAAGTCACTAGCGCGATCGCATCCATGATTTCTGGGGTAACCAGAATCAGAAATACCGTTGCCATGAAAGCCTTTGTCCAGCCTCCGGGACGACGCGCCAATGCAACACCCGACATGCCGCCGATAATCACGGCAATAACCGTTGCTCCAAATGCCGCGATGAACGAGTTTCGAATTGCATCGCCAATGCCAGCAAAATCAAAAATTGTTCGATACCAATTCGTGATCACACCGTTAATTAACAAAGCCAAAACGAACGCACCAGTTACGATCCATGTCTTCACCGAACGTGCAACGTATGTCTTAGTTTTGAAATACTTTTGTGCCGCCATTCCGATTGCGATCAAAACGGCAAATCGAATCAGAACTCCGACCATTTCTGCACCGTCAAACAGTTCTCCCCACCACTTGGTACTTGTTCTACCAGACCAAATAGTGAACGAACTACCCGCATTGAACGAATGCAAAATGACCAACAAAATCGGAATAAACAGAAAAATCAAAACGAGGACGGTCCAAACAGCCAGTACCTTGCTCAGAACTTCGCGCTTAAGGCGAGTCTGAATTTTTTCGCTACGCACTTGGTTCGTTGCACGCTCATAAATCTTGCGCCGAATCGCTTGCACGATTGGAGAAGCCAAAACTGCAATTCGCGGTAACACCCAAAAAATCGCCGCGCCAACAATCAAAGTCAACAACACGGCTCCGATCATCAAGATCGCCATCGCCGAACCGAGTGGCCAGTTTTGTGCGCCACTAAATTGTGATGCAATCATCGAGCCGATCATGTTGCCTTTCGCGCCACCGAGAACTGTCGCGGTCACATAGTCACCACACATCGGAATAAAAGTCAGCAACACACCAGCGATAATTCCTGGTCCGGCAAGTGGCAAGGTCACGCCAAAAAATGTTGCAATTCGTCCTGCGCCAAGGTCTTTGCTCGCTTCACGCATTCGCACATCTATACGATCCAGTGCGACAAATAACGGCAAAATCATAAAGCCGAGATAGTTGTAAACGATCGCGATCTGCACGGCAGTGGCAGTCTCAAGAATCTGAATACCGTTGCTTCCGATGTACCCCATTTCAACAAGCCATTTTGAAAGCGTGCCGTTCGGCGCAAGCGGAATTCGCCAAGCGACCGTGCGAATCAAGAAACTCGTAAAACTTGGCACGACAACTGCGGCCAGAATTATCGCCTTCCATTTTTCGGCAACTTTGAATGCAGCGAAATAGGCGACGGGCAAGCCAATTACAACACACATGATCGTTGCAACAATGCTTATTCGCAGAGTTGCCCTGAAAACTTTGAAGAATGTCTCGTCAAAGACCGACGAATAACTGTTTGACGAAAGGTTGCTTAAGTCAACTGGCAATAACTTCGTCGTGTCTTTGGTGCCAAACGAGTAAAGAACGATGAACGCGATCGGCGCCGCAAAGAAGACCAGATACCAAATGATCGCCGGAATGGCGAGCAAATATTTTGGCGCTCTTGTCCTGCTTCTAAGTTTTGCGGCGACCGATACGGTCACTAAAGATCAGCCTCCGGCCTTTGCCTTTGACTTGTTAAGAATGTCAATCAAACGATCAAGCGCTGGTGTGATTATTTGGGTTCGCATTGTCGAAACCTGCTCGTCACCAAAGAAAATCATGTCGCCACGAGTGAGATCGGGTGCCACGTCTGAGATCAATGTCGCCATGTTTTTCATGCCGGTGTGATAACCGTGGTACGACAAGTCTTTGATCGAAATTTCTGGAATCAAGTCCCAGTTGATCCAAGCGTTAGCCGCCTCGGCGTTCGGCGCCCCTGCTGCAACGCAGTAGTTGTCCATCCATAGTTCGGTTTCTGGTGCACCCAACACCCACTTCCAATCGTCTGGGTTGCCACCTGCTTCTTCGATACGCGTGTAAGCCTGACGCGCATCGCCGTTCCAGGCCATCGCGATTGCGAACGCACCTTCAGCGAGTTTTGTTGACGGGTAGCTGTCGAATGCTTTGATGTGTTGCGCGAATTCTTCAACCAAGAACTTTTCGCAAGCATCCAGATCTTCGGCCTTTTCGGTGTTCCAGTCGATTCCGTTTGCCCAGAACCAAGCGCCACAGTAGTTGGGTGCAGCATCAATAACCGCACAATTACCGCTCGCCTCACCCATGCACACGTCAAAGAAATCTTGCCAGTTGGTCATCTCTTTGGATATTTTCGTCGAGTCATACAAATAACCAACTGTGCCCCAGTTTTTGCAAACTGAATACTCGTTCGTTGGGTCCCATGCCTGAGCTAAATAATTTGGATCGACGTTGACCATGTTTGGAATCAACGACTTGTCAAGTTTTTGAATCAAACCTTTTTCAATCATTTGAGGAATATACGGACCAGTTGGCACGACGATGTCAAAACCGCTGGCACCTCCGCTGGTTGCAAGCTTCGTGATCAAGTCTTCATTGCTTGCGTAATAGTCAACTTTCATCGTCACGTTGAGAGTCGAAGCAGCAAGTGCACCCACCAACTCAGGGTCGTTGTAGTCGCCCCATGTGTACATTGCCAAAGTTCCACTCGACTGATTGATTACGCGACTCCAATCGCCTGAAGCCAAAGTTTCACCACTAGCTTCGCCACCTTCGACCGATTCACCATCTGACGAACCACAAGCGGCGGCGACTAGGGCAAAACCTGCGAGCGCAGTGCCACCTTGCAAAAATGCACGGCGTGAAAGTTTTTCACGAAAACCCTCGGGTGCCAGCATTTTCAATTGTTTTTTATCGTTGCTCATCATTTTCCCCTTTTTATTGTTTTGTTATTTACATTATTAATTGATCAGTTATTCAAATAATAGCCAAGTGCCTACGCATGAGGCGTGCCAGCAAGCACCAAATCGGCCTGTCGGGCCGAGAAGAGATATACGTCGTCAGCCGACCAAGAGCACCAAACTGAATCACCAACACTAAATCGAGACGGGTCTGTGCGACTCACCTGAACCAACAAGTCTCGAGACCCAGCAGTTACGACGTACTGAAGCACATCACCGAAGTGAGATACGCCCGCAACTTTGGCACTCACAAAATTGGCATCGAAACTCGGTCTGGTCGCCGACAAGTTGATCGTCTCAGGTCGCACCGCAGCAAGCGCGTCTTGGCCAGCCGGCACAGTTTCTTCTGGCCGCGTTGCGACGAAAACTGTTCCGTCGTTGGCTTTCGCACCATTTGCTGTCGCCAAACCACGCCAGAAATTATTTCGACCGACGAAGCCAGCAACAAACGCCGATGCAGGTCGCTCATAAACAGTTTCAGGGTCGCCGAGTTGTTCTACATGTCCGTCAAGCATGATTGCAATTCGATCTGACATCGACATTGCTTCTTCTTGATCGTGTGTAACAAAAACAAATGTAATGCCGAGTCGACTCTGCAATAGTTTCAACTCGATCTGCATCTCTTCACGCAACTTTCGGTCGAGTGCACCCAGTGGCTCATCAAGCAACAAAATGCTCGGGCGATTAACGAGCGCTCGTGCCACTGCAACACG
>CAXNFV010000123.1:0-4257 GCA_964201675.1 Ilumatobacteraceae bacterium
GGCGTTCGACTTTTGACATCACTTGCTTTTGAAGGTTTTGGTGCCACCATCGTGCCCGCGACAGCCACACCAAATTGGCTTACCGGAAACTTCAAACGCATTGCAGTACCTGAACTTCCGCGGCGTGTTGTTGGTTGGGTGCAACAAACTCGACCTCTGGCAACCAAAGCCACGCAGGCAGTCGGCGCTGTTATCCGAGAAGTGATCGAAAAAACTTACGACGAGCAACCAGGTGTGCACACAGGTAAAGGTGCATTCCCTCTCAAACGTTCTTCTTAAGTAGCCTTGAGATCATGACGGTTCATCTACAGCGAGCGGTTAAAGGCGCCGCGGCTGCAGAAGTTCGCTGGCTAGAAACAATTGGTCGTCGCGTAGTTTGGGTTGATGTAGATGAGTCGGTGCGTCGTGGCGCACTTTCTGCAGAAGCGTCAGGTGTCATCGCTCACGCAGCAGATACCGCGCGCGAAAAAGGTTTGCCTCTGGTAATGACAATCGGCAGTTCGGGTGCCGACATCGTTGAAGGTGTCGCAGCGTTGCACGGTTGGGGTCAAGCGGCAAAAGCCATCGCAAAATGCTCTGGTTATGTACCAATCATCACCGTCGTAACTGGCCCTGCTGTTTCTGGTCCTGCATTGTTAATCGGGTTGAGCGACATCGTTATTATGACCAGCGATTCATATGCCTTTGTTAGCGGGCCAACGATGGTCGCCGAGTTCACCGGAATAAAAATCAACAACGATGAACTCGGTGGTGCTGACATCCACGCAAAACAAAGTGGCGTGGCACATTTGGTCGTTGCAGATCGCCAAGCAGCAATCGCCGAAGTTGAACATGTTCTCTCATTTTTGCCTGACAATGTCGACGAAATAGCCCGACCGACCTTGACTTCTGACTCGATTGATCGACTCACCCCTGAAGCCGGCAAATTGATCCCAGATTCATCAACAGGTAGTTACGACGTCAAACAAGTTATTCAAGCCATCGCCGATGACGGTTACTTGCTTGAACTTCGCGCTCGTTGGGCTGCAAACATTGTCACTTGCTTAATTACTATCTCCGGACAAAGCGTCGGTGTGGTCGCCAATCAGCCAACAAATTTGGCCGGCACACTCGATATTCCTGCTTCACAAAAGGCTGCACGTTTCGTTTCATTTTGCGATGCTTTCAACATTCCGATTTTGACTCTTGTTGACACACCGGGTTTCTATCCCGGCAAAGATCTTGAGTGGCGCGGAATGATTCGGCACGGCGCACAACTAGTTTTCGCATATGGTCGAGCAACTGTGCCCCGCGTCTGCGTAATTTTGCGCAAGAGTTACGGCGGTGCATACATCGTCATGGACTCAAAAAAAATGGGAAATGACCTATGCATGGCATGGCCGACTGCCGAACTCGCAGTAATGGGCGCCGGTCAGGCAGCGGCAATTCTTCAACGCCGCGCAACACCCCAAGAGCGCGAAGCCTTCGAACAAGACTATGTTGAGCGATTTTTGAATCCGTATGTTGCTGCTGAGCGTGGATATGTTGACAGCGTGATTGACCCAGCAGATAGTCGCCGTGAAATTGCCGCGGCATTCGCGATGCTCAGCGACAAACGCGAAAAACTCCAGACTCGCAAGCACGACAACACGCCGTTATAGCGGTCCCGACAACGCATCCTGCGACTAGATTGTTGCTGGGACTGGAAGCTCCCGCAACATAAAAAGGACACCACAGTGGCTGAAACAATCACCATTATTGATGACCGGACTGGTAAAAAAGTTACGGTTCCGCTACGAGACGGGGTTTTTCCGTCGAGCGCATTGCGCGAACTTGACCCTGACTTGCGAATGTACGATCCGGCTTTTTTGTCAACTGCTGCATGTGAATCTTCGATTACATATATTGATGGCGATGCAGGAATCTTGAGGTATCGCGGATATCCAATTGAACAACTCGCTGAAAAATCGACATATCTCGAAGTTGCATACTTGCTGTTGAACGGCGAATTGCCAACGGCATCACAACTTGAAAAATGGAACTACGACGTCATTCATCACACGATGATTCACGAGAACATGCGCAAACGGTTTGTCGACGGCTTTCACTATGACGCACACCCAATGGGCATGTTCGTATCTGCGATTGCTGCTCTCGGCACTTTCTATCCAGAGTCAAAAGAGATTTTCAACCCGGCGTCGTTAGACAAACAGATCTTGCGCCTCATCGCCAAAGTGCCAACGCTTGCCGCGATGTGTTATCGATTTAGTTCTGGTTTGCCATTCGTGTCACCGAATAATTCAATGAGCTACCCAGAAAACTTTTTGAACATGATGTTCAGGCTTGGCGACGACCATACGGTTGACCCACGACTCACAAAAGCAATGGACCTTTTGTTCATGTTGCACGCCGACCACGAACAAAATTGCGGAACAACTGCGATGCGGGTCGTCGCATCATCACATGCTGACCCTTTTAGTGCGATGTCGGCTGCATCGTCTGCGCTTTACGGCCCACTTCACGGAGGCGCCAACGAAGCGGCAATTAACATGCTTACCGATATTGGCAGCATTAACGATGTTGAAGATTTCGTTAAAGCAGTCAAAGCCGGGCAAGGACGTCTGCAAGGTTTCGGTCACCGTGTTTACAAAAATTATGATCCCCGCGCGGCGATCATCAAAAAAGCCGCCTACGACGTTTTTGATGTCACGGGCAAAAATCAACTGCTTGATATTGCTCTAAAACTTGAAGAAGTTGCTCTCAATGACGAATACTTCATTTCACGCAAGTTGTATCCGAATGTCGACTTCTATTCTGGGCTGATTTATCAAGCGCTTGGTTTTCCGATTGAAATGTTCACGGTGTTGTTTGCAATCCCTCGGACAGTTGGTTGGCTATCTCACTTCAGTGAACTGCTCAAAGATGACGAACAGAAAATTAGTCGACCGCGGCAACTGTATACAGGCGTCGACAAACGCGATTACGTTTCAATCAGCAAACGTCAATAATTATTTTGCCGGTGCTGGCATTGGTCTCCATATAACGGTGTGCTGAAGCAATATCTTCTAACAAATACCTGCTGTCAATAATTGGGCGCAACTTACCCGTCTCGAACATTGGCAACATCTCGTCAATGAATCTTTGAGTTACCGCGATTTTTTCTTCGAGTGGTCGAGGTCGCAAAACCGTACCGATCAAACGAGCCCGCTTTGGCATCAAAGCAGCGATGTTGAATGGAGTCGTACCACCGCCCATCAGACCAACCTGAACAATCGTGCCTTTGAGTGCCAGCGAAGCAACATTTTTATTGAGATATTCGCCACCGATCACATCCAGCACCACATTGATGCCCCGCTTATTCGTTGCACTGTTGCATACTTCGACAAAATCTTCAGTTTTGTAATCAACAGCCAAGTCGGCGCCAAGCGACAGACAAGCAGAGCGCTTACCTGACGAACAAGTGACAATCACGTTTGCTCCAATGGCCTTACAAATTTGTATCGCAGCGGTGCCCACACCCGACGCACCAGCATGAACGAGTGCCCAACCGCCTGATTTCAAATTGCCTTGACTGACGAGTGCATCCCATGCGGTAATAAATACTTCAGGAATCGCCCCGGCATCTTCAAAGCTAACTTTGGTCGGCACTTGCATCGCTTGTTGCTCGTGCACAACCAAATATTCGGCGTAGCCCCCACCACTAACAATTCCCATCACTTGGTCGCCAGGTTTGAAACTTTTTACTTGCTCGCCACATGATTCGACCGTGCCAGCAAATTCAAGCCCTGGAATCTCACGTGTCCCCGGGAAAGGATCTGGATAAAAGCCCATGCGTTGCAATAAGTCAGCACGATTTAATGACGTAGCACGAACCTTTACTAAAAGTTCATCTGGATTTGGATGGGGCTTTTCAACATCAACTACTGACAAAACATCTGGGTCGCCGTATTTTGTTATGACGACCGCACGCATGATTAGTGGCTAGCCATTTTTTCTTGCAACCGGCGATCAACGGCCGCCAAGAATTGTTGTGTGGTTAACCACGGTTGATCTTTCGACACAAGAGCCGCTAAATCTTTGGTCATCTCACCACCTTCAACGGTTTCAATACAAACCGCTTCAAGAGTTTGAGCAAATTCAATAACTTTTGGAGTATTGTCAAGTTTTCCGCGATGACTCAGGCCTCGTGTCCAAGCGAAAATAGAAGCAATTGAATTTGTTGAAGTCTCTAACCCTTTTTGATGATCGCGATAATGGCGCGTGACAGTGCCGTGAGCC
>CAXNFV010000124.1:0-4243 GCA_964201675.1 Ilumatobacteraceae bacterium
GGGTCGGAATAATGGAACGACTGAAACGAAAAATCAAACTGTGACGAACGCGAAGAATAATAAGAACGCGACGAATAATAAGAACGCGACGAATAATAAGAACACGACGAATAATAAGAACACTACGAATTCTGTAGTGGGTGTCGCCGTTACAACCCCGCCCACAACGACACCATTGCAAGTGGTCACGACTGTCGCCGTAACTTCAACAACAGTGGCACTTACGCCTGCGACAACTTCTACAACTACGACTGCTGCGGCAACGTCCGGATCAACAGGTAGTGCCTCTACCCCGGCAACTGTCGCTGATACGACGGCTCCGACTTTGACATTTGCGCGTACTTCAGCAACAGCAAGTACTCAAGCAATTACTTTCACTGTTACTGGTGATGAGGCTATAAATTGTGCAACTTTGTCGACAACTGACGGCACTGATTTCACGTTCACAAATATTTCGGCAATCGCTGTTGCGCAGTCAAATACGACAACTTGCACGATTACGGCGACTTCAACGGCAACTCCTGGTGGCGGTGCTGTGACATCAACTTTGGCACGAGCCAGCACTTTCTCAATGACCGATACGGCTGGCAACGCTCAAACCGCTCTCGCAACCACAACTTTGTCGGTGACAGTTACGGTTCTTGATACGACGGCGCCAACTTTGACTTTCGCTAGAACTGCTGCAACATCTAGTTCAGCTTCAATTACGTTCACTGTCACTGGTAATGAGCAGATCAACTGCGCAACTTTGTCGACAACTAACGGAACTGATTTCACGTTCACGAATATTTCTGCTATCGCGGTTGTGCAGACAAATACAACAACTTGTACGATCACGGCGACTTCAACAGGCACTGCTGGCTCGACAGTGACATCTACTTTGACTGCCGCAGCCACATTTTCAATGGCTGACACGGCAACGACACCAAACGCTCAAACTACTGTTGCCCCAACGTCATTGTCAGTTGCCGTAACAGTTGATACAACGGCGCCAACTTTAACTTTTGCGCGTTCTGCAGCAACTGCAAGCACTCAAGCGATTACCTTCACCATCACTGGTAATGAAGCTATTGACTGCACCACTTTGTCAACTGCCTCTGGTACTGACTTCACGTTTACAAATATTTCGGCGATCACTGGCATCGTGCAAACTAATACAACGACTTGCACGATCACTGCGACTTCAACCGCTGTCAATGGAGGCGCTGCGGTTGTATCAACCCTGACGCGGGCCACGAGTTTTTCAATGACCGACACAGCGGGCAATGCTCAAACACTTCTACCTGAGTCACCCCAAGCGATTACCGTGACTGCGACTGATACGACACCACCGACCGTAACTTTGGCTCGCTCGGCTGCGACAGCCGTGGTTGGCGCGCCGACGTTCACCGTGACTGGTAATGAGCAGATTAACTGTGCAACTTTATCTACGACCAATGGCACCGATTTCACTTTCTCGAACATCACTTCAATTGCGATTGTTCAGACAAATACCACAACTTGTACAATTACAGCAACTACAACGGCAACTGCTGGTGGCGCAACAGTGAACGCAAGTTTGACCGCTGCCGCTTCGTTTTCAATGACTGATACGGCAACGACGCCTAATGCTCAGACGACTTTGACAATTACGACGCCTGGAACGACGAACTTCATCGCAGTTACCGTCCCAACACCAACTATTGGCGCAGCAGGAATTTCAGGTGGTACATCGCGCGTGTTTTATGTTGCGACGACTCCGTTTGCATCGCCAGGCTCAGCATGCACCCCAACTTGTAGGTATTTAGAGTGGGAGAACGTAAGTGGAGTTGCCCAAGACTGGTGCAGCGTTTCGACTTCCGTCGCGGGCACGGGCACGGGCATTGGTGCAGGCGCCAACAATACTGCTTTGATGAGAGCGGCGTGCAACAACAATTTAAACTTGCTCAGCCTTTTAGGTTCTGACACCAATTGGTTCATTCCATCAAGAGACGAGTTGAACGAACTTTTCAGAAACCGTGCATCAGTTGGGTGGCCAACAGGCACGGGCGGAGAATATTTCACTTCTTCTCAAGTTGACGCTTCACCTACCGCTGATCCGCCTGGACCTGCAGCAGCGTGGGCTGGTGGAAAAGACTCTTCAATCCGCGCGTATACAGATAGAGCTTGGAGACAATGGTTTGACAGTGGTCAAATGAGTTGGGACCGAGTCAAAACTCAACCAGCTGGACTAGTGAGAATTCGAGCCTATTGATAATCACGAACTCGAATCAGAACTGTAAATACGGTCTGATTTAGCGGTCTGGTGTCACATTTTCTTGTGGTTCTAGCCGTATGGCAGACCCGTTAGAATGATTCAATCATGACCCGCAACGCCATTGGGCGTTTTCGTAGGACGGTGTCACCTCTAATTGGTGCCATCTGTTGCATTTCACTGGTTACGGGGTTGGCCCCTGCCACGGCGCAAGCCGCCCGTGATCTGGCGCCAACTGCCAAGGTACCTCAGACATCGGATGATAAACAGCGAGAGGTCAATGCGATTCTTGATGAACTAGAGCGACTTACAGAAGCAATGGATAAATTGGCCGAAGATTACGCTGGGGCGGTTAATGACGGCCTAGAACTAGATAAAGAAATCGCCGCCACCGAGGGTCGCATTAAAGCCAAAGAAGTCGAACTGGGAGCGATGCAGGCTCAACTTCAAAATGTCGCGTTAAAGACCTTTGTTGGTAACTCGGTTTCTAACAGTTTGGCCAGCATTTTGAGTTCGACTGGCACTTTGTCTGATGCGGTGAGAAAGTCTTATTTAACCTCGGTGGCGCTCAACACTGGGGTCAGTGGACTTGACGCATTACAAGGCGTGATCGAAGACATTGCGCGAGAACGCAAACAACTTGAAAGTCAACGAACTCGTTCGGGCGGCATCGCCGATTATGCAAAAAAACGTTTAGCCGCAGCTAAGGCAAGTGAAGCGGCTTACACCGCTCGCGAGCAACAAGCATTGCGCGATCTCGGTGACTTGTTGCGCGGTGAACAAAGCAAGCGCGCCACGGCGGCACTTGAAGAAGCGAAACGCATCGCTGATTCGTTTTCAAAAATTAAGATTTCAAATGTTCCCGCCCCGTCATCATCGGCCGGTATCGCAGTTAAAGCCGCGTTGTCGCAGTTGGGTGTTCGTTATCAATATGGTGCGCTCTCACCTGGCGAAGCGTTTGACTGTTCTGGTTTGATGGCCTATGCATGGAGCAAAGCCGGGGTGAGCATTCCGCGCTCTTCGCGTTCGCAAAAAGCTGGTTTGACTTCGGTCCCGATTTCAGCGGCTCAACCCGGCGATTTGCTATTTAGTTACAACCCGGTCAGTCACGTCGCAATGTATCTTGGTGGAGGACAAGTAATTGCCGCTCCTCGCACTGGCGATGTTGTGAAAGTTTATGGAGTTAATTGGTCGAAAATTACTGCCGTTGGTCGACCCAAGTAAATAAAATGATCGGCTGGTCGCGCTCAAAGTTTTCGAATGATGGTGTGACTCATGAAACTTTTCGCAAAGGCAACGGACCAGTTGTAATTCTTGTTCACGAAATACCGGGCATCACACCAGCAGTAGAAAGGTTCGCCAACGAAGTTGTTGACGCGGGGTTCACGGTTGTGATGCCGCTAGTTGTTGGCACGATCGACAAGTCACCGAGTCGTGGATATTTGGCGTCTTCGGCGCTCAAAGTTTGTATCTCACGAGAGTTCACAACAATGGCGCTGAATAAGACATCACCAATAATCGGTTGGTTGCGAGCGCTAGCAAAATATCTGCATGTAGAAATTGGTGGCAAAGGTGTCGGTGTAATCGGCATGTGTTTTAGCGGTGGTTTTGCGCTCGGGATGATGCTTGACGACATCGTTGTCGCGCCTGTGCTCTCGCAACCGAGTTTGCCGTTTGCCTTTGGCGCCAAGCGCTCGGCTGATTTGAATCTTTCACAGCACGACGCAACGCGAGTCGCACAACGTGCCAGCGAGGGCTGCCAAGTACTAGGTCTGCGTTTTACTGGAGACAAACTTGTTGGAACGAGGTTTGCTGAATTGCATAAATTGCTTGGTGATGCGTTTATCGCAGTTGAGTTTGAATCAACCGCAAAATCAGATCACTCGGTGTTAACCGAGCATCGTCAAGAACTTGGTGTGCAGCGTGTAATCGAGTTTTTGAAACTAAAACTTTTTTAACACACGCACTTTAAATTTAGGGTCTTTGAAAGTTTTCAATGCCGCATCTGGG
>CAXNFV010000125.1:0-4213 GCA_964201675.1 Ilumatobacteraceae bacterium
ACCATGCGTTTCCGACGGGCCGCGTGATAACTCTTGCTACTCCTTCAACTGGGTAAAACAAAGTTCCGAAAACTGATCTTAAACCGGCAACTTGAGGCGAGTCCTGTAAATCTAGTGTGACCAACATGATCGAAGTCAGCATCAACAAGATGATCGCACGACGTCGCGTGTTATTTTTAGAAGCCATTAAAGGAGAAGCCCTTCACATCGCGCCTCACTTTGTCTAGTCATCGCCTTGAGGAGTTAATCCACTAATTATGCCAAGATTGTCAAGCGATAGCCCAGCCCCAAGGATCACTGTAAGCAACGGCTCCGTTGCGATAAAAGCTTGGATTCCTGTTTCGTGTGTGATGCGCTCTTCTAATCCTGCGAGCAACGCACCTCCGCCAGCAATATGCATACCATTACTAATTACATCGGATGCTAATTCTGGTGGCGTGCGCTCAAGAGTCTTCTTTATCGCATCAATAATTTTCTGGACACCTTCATCGAGTATCTCTCTGATTTGATTTGTTGTCACTTCTTGTGTACGCGGCAAACCTGTCCCAATATCGCGTCCACCAACATCGCCAACGATTTCTTGTGCAAGTGGCCAGGCCGAACCAAGATGGATCTTTACTTCTTCTGCCGTATTTTCACCGATATCTAATTTGAAAATTCTTTTGAATCCCGAAACGATAATGTTGTTGAACTCGTCGCCACCAATACGCACTGAATTTTCGGTAACTATTCCACCAAGTGAGATAACAGCAACTTCGGTGGTGCCTCCGCCGATGCTAATCACCAAGTTTGCGCTCGGTTCGTGAATCGGCAGACCTAGACCAATCGCCGCAGCCATTGTCTCCTCGATAGTACCTACGGGTCGCCGAGCACCCGCAAACTCAGCGGCATCTTTAAAAGCGCGACTTTCTACTCCTGTGACTTCTGAAGGCACAACAACAACAACTGAAGGTTTGCTCCAACGACTTGTCAACACACGTTGTAGAAACTGTTTAAACATTTGCTCGCACAAATCAAAGTCAGCAATCACACCATCTTTAATAGGGCGCACGAGTCTGATATTTTTTGGTGTGCGTCCTCGCATTCGCTTTGCTTCATGACCAACGGCAACTACTATGCCGCTTCGACTGTCAACCGCGACCATGGACGGCTCGTTGAGCACTAGACCTTGTCCTTTGATATATATCCGGGTGTTCGCAGTACCTAAATCAACTGCGATCGCCCTTCCCATTGAGAGGGGATTTCCTCCCACCATTTTAGGAAGACTTCTTCTCGCTACCTGGGAAAAATATCTCTAACTCTCGGGCGGCTGATTCTGCGGAGTCACTACCGTGCACGAGATTTTCGGTGAATAATGTTCCCAAATCTCCACGAATCGTGCCTGGAGCAGCGGCTCGCGGGTTGGTTGCACCCATCATGGCTCTAACTATCTCCCATGTATCTTGCGGGCCAGAAAGTGCCAGGGCGACAACTGGACCTCGAGACATAACTGCAACCAACTCGGCGTAAAAGCCCTTGCTCTGATGCTCTTCATAATGGCGAGCGAGAATATCTCGATCTAGAGTTCGCAACTCCATTGATGAAATCACGAGACCTTTGGCCTCAAAACGTCCGAGAATCTCGCCGACGAGCCCACGCTCAACTGCATCCGGCTTTAATAAGACAAGTGTGCGATTTGACATGCCTTCAGGCTAAAGGATGTTCTAGACGCTCGCACGCTATTGACGCTTGGCGCCTTTGAGTATTAGAAAAGGTCGAGCGGCGCTGACGATATAAAGTGATCCAGAAATCAGTACGGCATCTTGTGGTTGTGCAAGTTTCAAAGCAATTTCACATGCTGACTCAACCGTTTCGGCAATGATCACCTCGTCGCACCCAACGCGTCGTGCGACCTCGGCCATTTCGGTTGCGGGCAAACCACGAGGAGATGGCGGAGTGCAAGTAATCACAATGTCAAATTCACTTGCGCGAAATGTTGTCAACAAATCATCTGGGTCTCGACTCCTAAGTGCACCTGTTACAAGTATTTTTCGTCCAGTTACATTGAAATCTTCAAAAAACACTTCGGCACAAACTTTCGCTCCGGCCGGATTGTGAGCACCATCTAAAACAACAAGTGGTTGATGACCCAGCACTTCAAATCTGCCGGGCATCACCACGTTACGCATTGCTTCGCCCAAAATATTCGGATCAATTATTGAGTCAAAAAAAGCTTCAACGGCGCTGATCGCAAGCGATGCGTTGTCGCCTTGATGCTCTCCGTGCAACGGCACAAGAACATCTTCGTAGATTGTTCTCGGCGTACGAACCGAGATGAGACGACCACCAATGGCCAAGCGATTCTCTTCACAACTAAAATCATCCCCGCGACTTATCTGCGCCTGCGCAGGCTGTTCGAGAAATATGTCTCGCAAAACTTCATCGGTTTCGCCGAGCACGACGATGCTCGTCGGTTTGATGATTCCAGCTTTTTCTTTCGCAATATGTTCAACTGTCGGCCCCGCATATTCGGTGTGGTCAAGAGCAATATTTGTGATTACGGCGACATCTGAATTGATCACATTTGTCGCATCCCAACGACCGAGCATCCCAACTTCAATAACTGCGACATCTATCGCCACGTCGGCAAACCAGCGAAACATCGCCGCTGTCATTATTTCGAAAAAACTTGGACGAACCCCTGAGATAACCTCAAGATCAGAAATTGCGCCAACTTGCAAGCCAAAATCTTCATCACTAATCGGTTCACCGTCGATACAAATTCGGTCATTGATGCGATCTAAATGCGGACTCGAATAGGTCCCGACACGCAAACCATGGGCCATCAATAATTTTGTTGTAATCTGCGCAGTCGAACCTTTGCCGTTTGTGCCTGTTATGTGGATTGATCTGTAAGCATGTTGTGGGTTCGCAATTGCATCCATCAACCGCTCAATATTTTCGATTGACGGTGAATCAACTCGGCCAGTTCGCTCATAGTTTGAGCGCTCGTCAAGATAACGCAGAGCGTCTGAGTATTGCACGAGCGTAATCTAGTTAATTTTAAGAAGCAGCCCGACGCTGGCGAACTGCCGGCGTCGGTTTTGCGACAAAAGAAGGAGTAGATGTTTTGTTCACTGCTCCTAAATCTATTACTACTTTTGCGATATCTACACGGCCAGGCAACTCGTACATTGTCTCGAGCAAAACTTCTTCAAGAATCGCGCGCAAACCGCGTGCACCCGTGCCACGCAACAAAGCTTGGTCGGCAACGGCCTCTAGGGCATCAACGGTGAATTCAAGCACTACGTCTTCAAATTCGAAAAACTTTTGATATTGCTTCAATAGAGCGTTTTTCGGTTCTGTAAGTATTTTAATTAGCGCCGAGCGATCCAGACTGTTTACGGCACCGATCATCGGGAGACGTCCGACAAATTCTGGAATCATTCCGAATTTGAGTAGGTCTTCTGGAAGAACTTGCGCAAACAATTCGCCAGGATCTTTCTCTGACTTTGATTTCACTTGTGCGTGGAAGCCCACACCTTTTTGGCCGATACGCGATGCGATAATTTGCTCTAATCCAGCAAATGCCCCACCACAAATAAACAACACGTTGGTGGTGTCGATCTGAATGAACTCTTGGTGCGGATGTTTGCGTCCGCCTTGCGGAGGCACAGAAGCCACAGTGCCTTCAAGAATTTTAAGTAAAGCCTGTTGCACACCCTCGCCAGATACATCACGAGTAATTGATGGGTTCTCGCTTTTGCGCGCAACTTTATCGATCTCATCGATGTAGACGATTCCTGATTCAGCTTTTTTGACATCAAAATCTGCAGCTTGAAGAAGCTTCAACAAAATATTTTCGACGTCTTCGCCGACATAACCCGCTTCGGTTAATGCAGTTGCGTCAGCGATCGCAAATGGAACATTTAATAGTCGAGCCAATGTCTGCGCCATGTGTGTTTTGCCGCAACCAGTTGGCCCCAGCAACATGATGTTGCTCTTTGAAAGTTCGATGTCGTCACGTCGCGCCGATGGCTTTTGCATGTATTGAATTCGTCGATAGTGATTGAACACTGCAACAGCCAATACTTTTTTTGCGGTTTCTTGGCCGACTACATATTCATCCAAAAAAGCTCGAATTTCGCGCGGATTCGGCAGCTTTTCGAAATTTACTTCTGCCTGATCATTTAACTCTTCGTCAATGATCTCGTTGCACAAATCGATGCACTCG
>CAXNFV010000126.1:0-4208 GCA_964201675.1 Ilumatobacteraceae bacterium
TCGGCGTGAAAGAAGGAATCAATTTGCCGCGCTACCCGACCATGAAGGGTCGTCTTGCATCCAAAAAAGGTGCGATCGACAGATCAGAATCGTCTGGTGAAACTGGTGGTTTAAAACTCATCACCCTGCGCCGTCCGCCTGAACGCGCCAGCAACACTGTGATTCTTGGCAACGGTCCCGAGGCTGCATCAGCGGTGGTTGATCTGCTCGAAGAACTGGGTGTATTTAAATGACCGTGCTTGCAGTTGTCGAACACGATCGTGGAAACATCACGAACGCATCGCTTGGCGTGCTTACTGCCGCGCGAAATCTTGCCAAGCAAATGAACACAAAATTTGAAGCGATGACAATTGGCGCCAACGCTGATCGTCTCGGCGAAACTATTGCAAACTTCGGCGCCACGACGGTGCATCAGGCACACAACGCAATGCTCGTCGACTACGGCCCAGAAGCATGGGGCGAATCAATCGCTCAAGTTGTGCGCAAAACCGCGCCGAGTGTGGTCATCGGCACGGGCACCGAACGTGGTCATGAAATAATCGCTCAGGCTGCCGCGCGCTTAGACCTGCCGGCAGCAATGAACTGTCTTGAGTTTGACAAAGATTTCAACGGATCACAGCCGTTGAAAGTTGTACGCACCCGTTGGGGTGGTTCGCTATTGGAAGAATCACAAATCGACGCGCCGATAAAACTTGTAACTCTGGCCAATCATGTCGTTGAGCCACAAGAAGAGCTTGCAACATCGCCTGCGACAATCTCGACGATCGATGTGCAACTTGACGAGAGCGTCGAGCAAAGTTTTGTTCAAGACCGCGTGGAGCGAGTTGCTGGTGTAACTCTTGCAACCTCGCCTGTCGTCGTCAGTGGCGGTCGCGGTGTTGGATCAGCCGAAGCCTTCGCCCCGCTAGAAGAACTTGCTGGTCTTTTGAATGGCGTCGTTGGGTGTTCTCGTGCTGTCACCAATAACGGCTGGCGCAATCACACCGACCAAGTTGGTCAGACTGGTACACGAATTGCGCCAGATATCTACATCGCTTGTGGCATCTCAGGTGCTATTCAACACTGGGTTGGGGCGATGGCGTCGAAGAATATTTTGGCAATTAACACAGACGCACAAGCGAACATTGTCACCAAAGCGGGTTATGCCGTGATCGGTGACCTTCATCTTGTCGTGCCTGCCATCTCGACAGAGATTCGCAAGCGCCACCCAAAATAAAGCGACCACACAACCGCAAATTTCGTTCTGTTTTCAACGGTTAAATGCGCTGAGACCATCGTTCTAAAACTAGAGTCATATCTTGTGACTACAGAGAATCTTGAGCCGAATCGTCGTCGTGGTAGAGCCCGAACTGCAACTAATGAAGTCAAACTTCCTGAACAAAAACCTTTCAAACAGCCACGCATGCGCTACGAACCAACCAAGGTGCTCAGCGATGACGAACTCGAGTCAATTCACTTAGCAAGTCTGCGAATTCTCTCTGACTATGGCATGGACTTTCTCGACCCTGACGCTCGCGATTTAATGAAAAAAGCCGGTGCGAAAGTCACCGACCAGCGCGTGCGCTTTGACCCTGAAATGGTGCTTGAGACAATCAAAACTTGTCCGAGCGAATTCAAACTTCACGCCAGAAACCCCGCACACACGCTCAATGTCGGCGGTAATTGGATGGCCTTCGGCTCGGTGGCCAGCACCCCAAACTTCATCGGCCTCGACGGCGTGCGCCACCCAGGCACTCGCGCTGATTTTCAAGAACTCCTCAAGTTGACCCAGGTCTTCAACATCATTCACTTCAACAGCGGCTACCCCGTCGAACCAATTGATCTACACGCCTCGATTCGCCACATTGAAACCACATACGACTTGCTAACGATGACTGATAAAGCAATTCACTGCTACAGCCTCGGTCGCCAACGCAATCAAGATGTTCTTGAGATGTGTCGTATCGCTCGCCAAGTCGACGATGAAACTCTTGACCGTGAGCCGTCAGTGTTCAGCATTATTAATTCTTCTTCGCCGTTGCGGCTTGACACGCCGATGTTGCAGGGCATCATGGAGTTTTCGTCACGCAATCAAATAATCATCATCACACCGTTCACGTTGGCTGGCGCAATGGCACCAATCACATTGGCTGGCGCGCTATCGCAGCAAAACGCCGAGGCGCTTGCTGGCATGACCTTCACCCAAGTCGTTCGACCTGGTGCACCAGTTGCTTACGGTGGTTTCACCAGCAATGTCGATATGCAGTCTGGGGCACCAGCATTCGGTACGCCCGAATATATGCGCACGGCAATGGCTGGCGGTCAACTCGCGCGGCGTTACAACGTGCCCTATCGCTCGAGCAATGTTTGTGCAGCCAACGCTCTTGATGCACAAGCCGCTTACGAAAGCGTGTTCTCGCTGTGGGGCGCGGTGCAAGGGGGCGTGAATTTTGTGATGCACGGCGCAGGATGGATGGAAGGCGGCTTGCACTCGTCACTCGAAAAATTCGTGCTTGATGCCGACCTGATGGGCATGGTCGCGGCATATCTTGAGCCAATCGTTGTTGACGAAGCGACGCTGGCTCACGAAGCAATCGGCGAGGTCGGCCCCGGCGGTCACTTCTTTGGCGTGCAACACACCCAAGATCGTTTCCGTGATGCTTTCTATAAGCCGATGATTTCTGACTGGCGCAACTACGAAAGTTGGCAAGAGGGTGGCAGCCCTACCGCCGTTACAAAGACAACTGAACTTGCCAAGACTTGGCTTGAGGCATATCAAACGCCAGCGATTGATCCGGTAGCAAAAGAAGAATTGCAAGCATTTGTCAAGCGTCGCGTCGCCGAAGGTGGCGTCGCAACTGATTTTTAATTTGCGAGATTAAAAAAACACGAAAGGCAATAGCAATGAAATCATCAGCAAGAGTTGTTGTAATCGGTGGTGGCGTCGTTGGCGCTTCAGTGCTTTATCACCTCACCAAAGCAGGCTGGACAGATATTGTTCTGGTTGAGCGCAAAGAATTGACTGCTGGCTCAACTTGGCACGCGGCTGGTGGCATGCACACGCTCAACGGCGACCCCAATGTGGCTCGCTTGCAGCAGTACACCGTCAACCTTTATAAAGAAATCGAAAAAGAATCTGGCCAGAATTGCGGCATTCATTTGCCTGGTGGCATCCAGTTGGCTGACACCCCCGAGCGTCTCGACTGGCTCAAAATGGCGCAGGCTCGTGGTCGTTATTTGGGTATGAAGATGGAGATCATCTCAGTCAAAGAGGCAAAAGTTTTGAACCCTCTACTTGAAGAGAAATACTTTGTTGGAGCACTTTTTGACGAAGATGAAGGCAGCGTCGACCCATACGGTGTTACACACGCTTATGCGATCTGTGCAAAAAATCGTGGTGCCGAGGTTTACACAAACACTTGGGTCACTGGCCTCAACCACCGTGCTGACGGCACATGGGATGTAATCACCGACAAAGACCACACGATTCACGCCGAGCATGTTGTCAATGCGGGAGGCTTGTGGGCTCGCGAAGTTGGTCGCATGTGCGGTCTTGAACTTCCGGTGTTGGCCATGGAGCATCACTATTTGATGACCGAGCCAATGGAAGAAGTAATCGAGTTCAATCGCATCAACGGCAAAGAACTGCCACACATGATCGACTTCGCTGGCGAAATCTACGCCCGCCAAGAGGGCCAAAGCATCTTGCTTGGCACATATGAGCAGAACAATCGTCCGTGGTCAACAAAAGAAACTCCATGGGATTTCGTGTTTCAATTGTTGCCACACGATCTTGAGCGCATCGCCCCAGAACTTGAGCGAGGCTTTGCTCACTTTCCTGCTGTTGGTCGCGCAGGCATCAAAAAATTTGTCAATGGTCCGTTCACTTTCTCACCCGACGGCAACCCGTTGGTCGGCCCGATCAAAGGCATGCCAGGTATGTGGTCTGCGTGTGCAGTCATGGCTGGTCTCTCGCAAGGCGGTGGCGTGGGCTTGTCGCTGGCCAACTGGATGGTGCACGGCGACCCTGGCGCTGACATCTGGGGTATGGATGTTGCTCGCTATGGCGATTTCGCCACTCTCGAATTCACAAACGCAAAAGTTCGCGAGAACTACTCACGCCGCTTTCGCATCACCTTCCCTAATGAAGAGCTAACCGCTGCGCGACCACTGCACACGACGCCGATTTATGATAGGTTGCTCTCGCATAATGCTGTTATGGGCGCGGG
>CAXNFV010000127.1:0-4203 GCA_964201675.1 Ilumatobacteraceae bacterium
ATTCTGTATATGGATGGTTTTATTTTTAACGACCGTGTCTCGTCGTCGCACACTCGTTGGACGCTGCAATTAGACAACAGTCGCTGGAAGTGGATCGGCTTCCAAATTCTGCGTCGTCAATACGATACGAACATCTGTCAAGAGCAAAAATGAAACATCGTATTTTCGTTTGCACCGTTTCACTTGTTTTGAGCATTTGCTTTATTGCTACAACAACTAAAAATTCGACTGCGAAGGCAGAATCAAATGGCCCGCATGCAGTGATTGATGAATATGGATCGGTCGTCGACAAAACAATCATCGCCGGAGTGATCGTTCAACAAAACGGTGCGCCCGGCGGCTTGGATTCTTGCCAGTGGTCGCCCTCTTTGCCTCGTGATTCTGGACAAGGTCAAGGCGCAGGTAACGAAGTGACAAAACAAGTTGGTTCAGTTAGCTTTCGACTTTACGATCGGGCTTGCGAGGGTCAGACAACGACTTACTATTGGATTCCAGAAATCTCAACTGAACAAATCGCTCGTTCGGCAGCCAGTGTTGTTTACGATTTAATTCCTGCGCCATTTGGCGAATTCGCTCCGCCGGCTCGCCAAGGTTTAATCAACATCGGCACTTGGTTTTGGGTTGAACCAACTGTGTGGCAACCCAAATCAGTAACTGCTTGGGTTCCGACCCCAGAGGGGCCGGTCTTTGTAACCACCACTGCTACACCAACGAAACTCGTGTTTCATCCAGGCGATGGATTTCGCGGCAATGGCGACAAAACTTGTACAGGTCCTGGCCAAAAATGGACCAGCGGGATGGGTGACTCATTGCCATCATCATGCATGTATTCGTATCGGCACTCATCGGCAATCAATTCAATTGGTCTTTTCTCGGCAAGCCTGTCAATTATTTGGCGTGTGGCTTGGCGTTCAAGCACAGGTGCATCGGGAACCCTGCCAAACGTGGTTACGAGTTCTTCTCACCAAATGAATATCCGTGAATTTCAGGCCCTAGTGACTTCGTAAGCCCATAACTTGCAGGGGTCGGCGAGAGTCGGCAAGAGTCGGCCTTCTAAGTTGACGGCGGACCAATTATTAGGAAACATGGTTTCAAGTTGCTACCCTTGACAAAGCGCTTTCGATCATGACTGCGTAATTCAAATAACAAGAAAGAAGTACAAGCTATGCCAACCGGTACCGTGAAATTTTTCAATGACGAAAAGGGTTACGGATTTATCTCGCGCTCTGATGGAGAACCAGATATTTTCGTTCACTTCTCAAACATTGAAGGCACCGGGCGTCGCACCCTTGTTGCAGGCCAAGAAGTCGAGTTTGAACTCGGCGAAGGCCGCAAGGGCACCGAAGCCAACAACGTCCGCGCTATCTGAGTAACGCGCGTTAGCGCTTCTCGTTCACGCCGAATTTTTCGGCGGGTGCGGTTAATCTCATTAGTTAGGTTCACCACCACTTAATGGTGCGTGTATTCGTTATGCCCCGCTAGAGTGCGGGGCGTGTCAACATCAAAAGAACAGATCCTTATAGACCGCCGCTATGCGGCCGTCTTGTCAACAATCTCAGATGATTCGCTTGCCGAATTGGCGAGCAATCTTCCTGAGAAGTTGCGGGATCCATTTGCTAAAGTCGCCGGTCTCCCGGCCGGCGCACTTAGTACCAAAGATGGCCTTGGGGCCAAAATTCGTGCAGGCTTTGTTTCGCGAAAGTCTTTTATCGATGTGGGCATTTTGCTTAGCGAGCCCTGCACCGAACATTGCATCGAAGCACTTGGCAGTGCCGCCGATGACCCGAATATTGAACACTTGCGTTCAACTTTGCCCGATGCGATCGAGAAGTTTGGTTTGGATGCAACGCGCCTGATGGCGATTCAATATTCCGCAAGTTTGAACGGATTCAAACAGTTGATTATGCAAGACGAGCGATTCATGGTGCCAAAGACTGGCAATACTGTTGTCGCGTCTGCATTAATTGCGGCAAAACCAGACACTGCAGAAAGTCAAGAAAAACGCCGTGCGCGCCGAGAGCGTCAAGAAAAAGAGCGTGAGACAAAACGCGTTGCTGAACTTCAGCGACGAAAAGCCCGAAACCGGGTTTAAATAATGGCTTCTGCGCGGTTCGGGTGCGTTAACGGTCGCGCCGTGCTCATCACCGATTCGCTGACTAGTTATGTTGACATCGAAAAATTTTCAAGTGGCAAACTGCCTAGTGAGCCGATGGCGTGCCTAGAGCGCTGGTCTGAAGTTTGCAAAGTCGCGGCGAGTTTGAGCCCAACAGATGACTTGAATGCGATCGCGCTTAATGCCAACAAACTTGAGTGCCCCGTGCCAAGGCCCCGTCAGATTTTTGCAATTGGCATCAACTACAAAGCCCACGCTGCCGAAATGAACAACCCGTTGCCGAAAGAACCTTTGGTATTTACAAAGTTTCAGAGTTCGCTGAACAGCCCGAATGGTTCACTGACTCTGGTCGGCGAAAAGTGCGACTTTGAGGCAGAACTTGTGGCTGTTATTGCCAAAGGTGGACGAAACATTTTGGCTGACGAAGCCTGGGGTCATGTTGCTGGTTTGTGTGTCGGTCAAGATGTTTCAGATCGCGCGTTGCAGTACGCCAACACTCCACCGCAATTTAGTTTGGGCAAGAGTCGCGCTGGCTTTACGCCAATTGGTCCATGGATCACCGATGCGGCATCACTCACCACTCGCGCCAATCTTGAGATGACTTGTCGCGTATCGGGCGAAATCATGCAGCACACCCAAACTGATGACATGATTTTTGAAATTCCTGAAATCATTTCTTACTTGTCGACTATTTGTGAGTTATTTTCCGGTGACGTCATCTACACCGGCACTCCTTCGGGCGTCGGCGCAGGCAGAACTCCACAGAGGTTTCTGCGCAGTGGTGATGTGATTGAAACAACAATCCAAGACCTCGGCACATTAACCAATAAATGCATCTGATTGCCGCTCGCTAAACTTTTTATATGGTCTGCACCCTGATCGCTGAGTGTTGCCAAAACCATAACGGTTCTCGTGAAATTCTCAAAAGGATGGTTCACGCGGCGGCAGAATCCGGTGCGGATTATGCGAAAATTCAGGCATTGCGGTCGACCGAATTATCTAAGCGTGACCGTTTTGAAAACGGTGTTACCGACAAAGATGGAACCGTGCTGGTCATTAAAAGACCTTACGAAGCAGAGCGTGACCGTCTTTCAAAATTAGATCTTTCCGATGATGACGAACGATGGTTTGCCGATGAATGCAAGCGAGCGGGGGTCAAGTCAATGATCACCGCTTTTACTCGCTTCTCGACACAGCGATTTGTTGCTGCCGGCTTTGACGCAGTAAAGGTCGCCAGTTATGACTGCAAATCTGTCAAACTTCTTCAAGAAGTAGCCGCAAACTTTAAAACGGTTTACATATCAACAGGCGCCACACTTGATGAAGAAATCTCGACAGCATCGAAAGTCTTCTCATCGGGTCAGGCTTCATTTCTGCACTGTGTGACTATTTACCCAACGCCACTTGATCAATTGCATCTAAATCGAATGGCTTGGTTAAAGCAATTTTCAAACCAAGTTGGCTTCAGCGATCACACGGCACCAGCATCTACGGACTTGCGGGCATCTAAGTTGGCAATCACACTTGGGGCCGACGTGCTTGAGCGTCACTTCACAATTCTGGAGCCCCATGAAACGCGCGACGGTGCCGTTTCGGCAACACCTAAACAAATGCAAGAACTTAGAGACTTTTCGTTGTTGTCTGTTGACGAACGCAAAGAGAAACTCGACGTCGAGTGGCCTGATTGGCAAATTGGCTTAGGCCAAGAGACTCGACCACTTTCACCGACTGAACTACTAAATCGCGATTACTATGCGGGCCGTGTCGCCGCTTGGGTAGACGGCGAACAAATCTCTAATCAGTTTTAGTAGCAAAAATTGCGCGCGCGACTCTAAGATCAAATTCGGAATCAATATTTACCGATCTCTCTGGTGGCATTATCAAGGCCATTGATTTTGGACCCTTGAAAGTCTTTTCTCTCAAATCTGGGACCTTTGTTAAATAAATGGCACCGTTACGAATAAAGACCCTTCTCAATTCTTGTCGCGGCATATTCTCTATTCTCTCCGCAAAAGGAGGGTCTATCAATAATCCTTCTTCAATATATTTCATTCTCGCCGGATGAGCACCGTCTACAGCGACAACACTTA
>CAXNFV010000128.1:0-4178 GCA_964201675.1 Ilumatobacteraceae bacterium
GCCTCATCATGGGTCGCGACATTGGCCATGTCTTGAATTGTGCGTTTTGTGATGATCGCCAACTCGCGCGGCGCACTGGCTGCACGCACAGCCATTACGCGCGCTGCTGTCATCAGTTCATCGTCCGGCACACATTTATAAACGAGCCCAACTCGTTGCGCCTCATGACCATCAAGAATTTCACCAAAAATAACTGCCGCCATCGTCGCTTGTGGCCCTGCGATGTTGCGAAACATCCAAGTATGACCGCCACCTGGGTGTAAACCAATTTGCAAAAACCGAGTATCAAATTTTGCGCGATGAGCCGCAATTCGAACATCACAACACAATGCGAGATTCATGCCCGCGCCAACTGCCGCACCGTTAACCGCAGCAATCGTCGGTAAAGGCGTTCGCGCGATACGTAAAAAACCTTCATAGATTTTGGTCAGCGACTCACCATCGGCCTCGGCCAGGTTGCCCAAGTTTGCCCCTGCACAAAAAGCCGGTGCGGCACCAGTGACAATGATTGCGCCAACTGTTTTGTCGGCTTCAATTTCATCCATTGCTTGTTTGATGTCGCTAACCAATTCGGCGGTCATCGTGTTGCGTTCGGCAGGGTTATTTAATGTCAGGGTTGCAACACCCTCACTGCGTTCAAGGATTATCAGGTTCATTAGCATTTAGTTTGGCACATTGTTAGCGTTACAGCCACATGCTTGACCATGTCTTTAGCGATGCCATCGGCGCACTACGAGATGCCTTTACGAACGCGTTTTTAGAACGCCAGGCATTTGACGAGCACTTTCAATCCGATATGTTGCTTGGCGATCTCGTCTGGGAGACGAGTTACGGCCTGCCAGGTGAGGGTCGACCACCGAGGGTTGTCGCCCACATCACACTGACTTGGCCAAGTTGGAGCCAGGCAAATTATCGGGCGTGGTACACCGAAGAAATTTTTCACGAATCGCCAGAGATAGAAATGGAAATCGTATTTCGTGTGCAACGACTTGTGGGCCAACCAGAATCATCTCTTGTCGATGGCATCGCACCACTTAAGAGTCCGCAAATTAGTGCAAGTCAACTAGAGCGAGAAAGTATCACCATCGAAATCACTCGACCCTCGCAGCCTTCTGATCACATCGATTATGCAATTGAAGTTACGTATTCAGGCGACTACGAACTCGCCGAACAAACTTTGCAAGATGGAACGAGCAAATTGCTTGACGAACATTTCTCGACCCTGGGCGGATGGATCGCGTCGACGCTCGTCAAACTCGGCGATTTACAACTTGAGTTTTTGCCCGCCGACGAAACTTAAGTAGCGATCAGAGTTACTGCAAGTTTTTCGGCACGACAGTAATCAACGGCACCAGTGGTCTAGAGCCCATGTGCGAAATTACCTCTGATGCAACAATTGACCCGATCTTGCCGCATTGCTCGATTGGCTTGCCGCGCACAAAACCATATAAAAAGCCGGCCGCATACATGTCGCCGGCACCCGTGGCGTCAACAACACTGTCAACTGGCTCAGCATCAATAATCACCACTTCGTCACCGTCAATCACGACCGAGCCATGCTCATTGCGCGTGACAGCGGCAAACTCGCAATCATCTCGCAACTGATGTAGCGCGGCATTAATTGAGTCAACTTGATACAGCGATTTGATTTCATCTTCATTCGCAAACAAAATATCAATGTCGTTTTTGACCAGCGAAAGAAAGTCGTCTCGATGGCGGTCGACGCAGAACGAGTCAGAAAGTGTAAGCGCAACTTTGCGGCCAGCAGCGTGCGCATATTCTGCTGCCACACGAAATGCTTCTTTGGCCGCATCGCGATCAAACAAATAGCCTTCGAGCATGACCACGGCTGCACTCTGCACCGCCTCGCGCGAGATATCTGCGGCGTCCAACAACGAAGCAGCGCCAAGAAATGTATTCATCGTGCGGTTGCCGTCTGGGGTGACAACGATCAAACACCGACCAGTGTCTTCGGTCTCACAAATGACACCAGGAAAAAAACTCACGCCAACATTTGCTAGATCGCTAGCAAAAGACTCACCAAGCCGATCAGCAGAAATCTTTCCGATAAATCCTGCTTTTCCACCAAGACTTGCTAGCCCATACGCAGTGTTGGCAGCGCTACCACCACTCATTTCGGTTCGCGAGTTAACCAACGAATGGAGGTGCTTTGACCGCGACATATCGACAAGATTCATCGAACCTTTGACGATTTTTTCGCGTACCAAAAAGCCTTCGTCAACGGTTGCCAAAACATCAACAAGAGCATTGCCGATCGTTAACGAATCTAGACTTACGCCGCTTGAACCTGTGAGGTCTACTGGTGGCACGAGATAACTACTTTGTGCGCGTTTGGGCTGTGAGTTCGCCCTTGGCTAAACGCTGTTGTAGTTCGCGCTTCAAAAATTTACCGGCGGCATTACGTGGCAACGGTTCGTTCATCACAATCACGTGTGCGGGCACCTTGAACGGTGCAATCTTGCCCTCAAGAAAACTCCATAGATTTTTTGGATCGAGAGCTACCCCGGCCTTCGGCAAAATTGCGACACCAACCTCTTCACCGAGTCGATCGTGTGGCACACCAAAAACTGCTGCTTCGTGTACCGCTGGATGATCATAGATTGCGCTCTCAACCTCGGCGCCATAAATATTTTCGCCAGCTCGCAAGATCATGTCTTTGACACGGTCTTCAACATATACAAAACCTTCGGCGTCAAGTCGACCAATATCGCCTGAGCGCAGCCAACCGTCAACAATTGTCTCAGCATGTGCTTCTGGGCGGTTCCAATATCCACGAATCAACATCGGGCCAAAAAACCAAATCTCGCCTGCTTCACCCGTGGGCACGGGCTTCAAGTTTTCATCCCGAACTTCGACGCGCATCGGCAAAACAGCACGACCTGTACTGCTTGGCCGCTCAAGATAATCAGATCCCGTGATTGCTGGACCAAAAGCGTTTGTCTCAGTCATGCCGTAACCCAATTGCGGACTGCCATTTTTGACTTTGTCGTTGACTTTGCCGACCAGCGAAGTTGGCGACGGAGCACCACCACCGCCCACCGCGCGCAAACTTGTAGTGTCATATTTGTCGAATGCGGGCGAGTTGACGAGATCCCAGCTTTGTGTGGGCACGCCAACAAAATTTGTGATCTGTTCACGCTCGATCATCTCAAGCGCCTTTTCGGCGTCCCACTTGTACATAATTGCTAGTTTCAAGCCGGCGATAAAACAGCTCATCATTACGGGCACACAACCAGTGACATGAAACAAGGGCACGATCAAAATAAAAGAAGTTGGAATTTCCGGGCCGGTCACGTCTTTGAGTTTGGTACCCGACATCGTGAGCACCGAATTACGTGAAGAAAACGCCATCAACGCAGAAATGATCGCACGATGTGTCGACACTGCACCTTTCGGGCGACCGGTTGTTCCTGATGTGTAGAGAATCGTTGCATCGTCGTCAGATTTGATGTCTACCACCGGGCACTTCAACGCGGCTTTCAAATGCGGCGCCAAAGCATCTTGCCATTTGTCGACACCGCTTGGAAGCGGTTTTTCGGCTCGCACGACCAAAACTTTGACGCCGAGTTTCGTGCAACTCGCCGCGGCGATGTCAAAGCGTTGTTGATCACAAATCAAAACTTTTGCACCTGAATCTTGCAACGCGAAATCCATTTCGTCTTCGACCCACCACGAGTTCATCGACACAGAAATAGCACCAACCGAGATGATCGCCGCGAATGACATCACCCACTCTGGATAATTACGCATCGCAACTGCGACTCGGTCGCCCTTCTTGACGCCATATGTGTTCACGAGCAGATTCGACAGCGCATCAATTTGATCCATTGCTTGAGTAAACGTGTATGTCTCGCCCTCGTAAACCAAGAAAGTTTTGTCGCCATGACCGCGCGCACCAGCGAAAACTTGGCCCAGATGTGAATGTGCGTTTTTAAAAACTTGCATTTTGATGCCGAAAACTTCAGCATCAATCAACTCGAAGATTTGACCTGGCGCGGTAACGGCAAGATTTGCTTCAGTGAAAGTCATCGACATTAAAAATTCCCCCGCTAAATAGGTGGCCAGCCAGCGAAAGCCAGCCACTTTTGTACTCAGCCATTATGGCAAGATAAGTGGAGCTGAGGGGAATTGAACCCCTGGCCTGTACATTGCGAACG
>CAXNFV010000129.1:0-4137 GCA_964201675.1 Ilumatobacteraceae bacterium
GGCATCACGATCGAGAACTACTTTGCCATCGCGCAGTCCCACGATTCGATTCGCCCATCCGAGCGCCAGTTCAACCTGGTGCAATGTAACGACTACCGTCATTCGGTCTTCGATTGACACCCGTAGCAAAATGTCGAGAACTTGTGCACTCGACTCTGGATCAAGTGAAGCCACAGGCTCGTCGGCCAACATGATTTTTGGTCGTTGCATCAAACTTCGAGCAATCGCCACGCGCTGCATTTGACCACCCGAAAGAGTGTCGGCACGCTGGTAGGCCTGGTTCACAAGTCCGACACGCTCTAGTTGATCGAAAGCGTCGGTTCGCAGATTCTTTGGATACGACCTCACGCCGTACCGCGGGCCCCGCAAGCGACCAAGCGCACCGTTAAGTACATTCTCCAAACAAGTTGTGCGTCCGACAAGACCGAATTGCTGGAAGACGAATCCAATCTCTCGCCGAACTTTTTTCAACTCGCGACCGGATGCTGAAGAAACTTGTTTTCCCATCACTTCGACGGTGCCCGTTGTCGGACGAAGAAGTCCGTTGATATGACGCAAAAGAGTTGACTTGCCAGAACCAGATAAGCCAATAAGCGAAATTAATTGACCCTCAGGTATCTGCAAAGTGAGATTGTCAATCGCCAAAGTTCCGTTTGGAAACCGCTTCGAAATTCCGATGAGACTGATGAGGGGATCAGTCTCACCGGAAAACGAAGGAGTCATTAAATTTTGATGATCTGAGGATTGTGACAGTTACTTACACTTACTCGATTTTGTGGTCTCACACACTCGACGAACACCGTCATACAACGAATCGGATACCGGCACCCAGCCCCAGTGATTGGTGTAAATAGGGTTGCAGTCCTTAAGAACCGTTCCCTTTACCCAAGTTGCGTTCGATGTACAAAACCCGTCTGCAACCATGTTGTCGACATTCAACCCCAAGATCGCGTCCTTGATTATGGCTTGCAGGTCTTTGGGGAGATTGAGACTCACCGAGATCGGTGAGCCGCTAATGGCTTCGCTCTTCCAAACTACTTTGATATCACCTTTTTTGATTCGACCATCGTTGATCATGTCAATATCGACCATGTCATCGTAGGCAAATCCGACATCACAGGTTCCCTTTGCCACTGAAAGTACCGAGAGATCGTGACCACCAGCATAAGTTGCTCGATAATCAGCGGACTTTAGTCCGATTCCGAGCAGACCAGCAGTTGGATACAGACCACCCGACGTCGAACCTGGGTCGGTGAAGCAAACATTCTTGCCCTTAAAATCTGACAGCGCCTTGACACTCGCATCCGACCCGCGGGCAATGCCATACGAGTAATAAGCAGGTTTTCCTGTCGGCACTCTGACTGCACCGGCGATCGGTTCAAGCTTGGCACCGCGGGCTAGAGCAAGGACGTACTGAAACGGACCAAACTCAACAACGTCTACACGACCTGCGGCAGCGGCTTCAATCACACCTGCATAGTCAGTCGCAGAATAGAACTTGATTGGCAAGCCAATTTTCTTCGACAGATATTTGAGCGCGGGTTCAGTTCTCGTTTGCATCGCGGCCACATTTTCGGCTGGTACAAACCCGAAAATCAATTCTTTCGGCCAATTGGCTTTTGCGGTTGTCTTTGAAGCTGCCCAAGTGTATTTTTTGGTCTTGCTGTCGTAGGTGCACTTTAAAGTACCACTCGCTTTGTTAAGTTGCGACTTTGAGCACGCTTCGCCCGATTTTACTGAAACCTGCGCAGAAGCGACTGCCGGCACGGCGAATGTCGCTGCCAACGCCGCTACAACGATGACCTTACGAATTACTGAGGTGTTGCCGAAAAACTTTTGTGTCTTCATTTTATTTCTAGTTCCTTTCGTGAAACTATTTGGGGTTGATTGATTACTTGCTGCTACCAGGTGCTGTTACTTCGAAGAATGCGACGCTGCCCGAAAGTTCGTATGAAACAACGACCATTGGTTTGCCAGTTGGGCTTTGATCAGCTTCAAGGAAGAGCACACCTTCTGGTGAAACGTCGCCCGCTGAACCGACTTGAATATCGCCACCTGGTATCGAAAGGTTGAGATACTGGCGGAACATCGGCTTTACCGGATTAGTTACGTCGTAGAGCATCAGACCGTTGTCGCGCTCAAGTGCGAGCACCATCCAAGTGCGACCGTAGGCCTTGCCTATTGCCAAACCTTCTGGCTCTGGGCCCTTTGAGGCGCTGCGAGATTCGAATTGATTCATGAAGCCATTTGATGTATTCCAGTCGACGTTGAAAAAACGTGGCCGCTCCTTAGCGATAATTCGCTCGATTTCGTCGCCGGAGTCAAAAACCAAATCAGCAGGGAATACGCCGTTGTTCAAATTGCTTTTCCAAACGGTGAACGAGCGGGTGCCAAATGAGAACGCATCTTTAACTTTTGTTGTCGATCTAATCGCTTCGCCCGCGATGTTCGCTGGCGAAAACTGAGTCACTTTCATTCGACCGGCAATGCCGCTTCCCTTGAAAGTCGAGTCAACTGTCGTGTCAGCAACATCAGCAAAACGAGGATCTTCAGCCTCAACTTTGGTTGCATCAGTACCACCGAGCAGACATGCGTATTCACGCGCGTCACCCTCGTTGGCGGTGATCATGTATGTATTACCACCTGCGTCAACCGTGCCGATCGCGTCTGGTAAGTACATGCCTTGAATATTGCGAGCGACGATGTCAATTTTGTTGTCGCGATCGCTTGAGTCAAGACCTGCGTTGAAAAGATTGTGGTTCTTTACGCCTAAACCAACGATGTTGATGATCGTGCCAGTCGCAACATCGACGGTTGCAAGGGCGTTGTTCTCTTGCAAAGTCACATATGCATAAGCGCTGTCAGCCGAGAAGGCTGCATACTCTGGTTCGATGTCTTGGGCGAGCGATGCGTTTGGTCCGAAAATTCGACCGCCAGCGTATGTAACTCCATTCGTCCGTTCATTAAAACTCTTAAAGTCGATTGTTTTCGCAGTTGGTGTCTTGCTTGACAAGTTGATACTCGAAACTGAGCCAAGTGGATCTGTTGTTTCTGGCAACGCTCCGTTTGTGAGGCAATAATTGGCTGGTTGGCCTTCGTTAGCAACAATTGCATACTTGCCATTAGGGCTTATTGATACATGGTCTGGCAAGACGCCTACTTCAATGCCACTAGCAAGACCTGCGCGCAATTTGCCGTTGACATCCATTACGAAAATTCGGCCAGCGGATGTCGCCGATGCCATCTGAGCAGCAACAAGCACAACACCATTCTTTGCGGCGACGCTCTGAATGCCTGTTGCACCAGCTGAAGTGAACGAGACGGCCTTAATTAGTTTTGGCTTCTTGAGATTCGAAATGTCGACGATGTCGATCGTGTTCTTCGCGCCGTTAGTGATGAACAAGCGCTTCGATGCCGTGTCGACAGCCGAAATCTCAGCGCCGCCGAGACCAGCACCGGTCACGTAGCGACCGACGAACTTCAACTCCGAGCCGTTAGGCGCAAGAGATTCGGCGCCTACAGAAGAAGTTTGCACTGCTCCAGCGACTACGGCAAATAAGGTGAATAGGACAGATGTGGTGATGTGTTTTGTTTTCATTGGATGGCAAGTTACTTTGCCGAAGTTACGACTGCGTGCCCACTTGGTAAACGCAATATTGCCAATCTGCGAAATTTCAGAATGCGCGATTTGTTGGTTTGCTGTTCGTAAATACCTTCACCGATAACCACTATCGTCATCAGTGTTATGTCATCAACGTCATTGACTGCCGAACAAATCAATTTTTACAATCAAAACGGCTGGCTGATTACCGATCTCTTTGACCGCGATTTGATTGGTGAGATCAAAACCTGGGTTGACGAAGTTCAATCGTGGGACGATAACGGTGCCTGGCTTAACCATTATGAAGCCACCGACCACGGCGCACAAAAGTGCCGTACCGAATATTTCACGCCGTTTCACCAACAAATGCGAGCAATGCTTTGCGACGGCACAATGCTTGAAGTCGCCAGCGCTCTTCTCGGTGAGCAGGCCGTTCTTTATAAAGAGAAGATCAACTGGTGTGGCCAGGCCAAAAACCACCATTAGAGATTGTGCCTGCACTTGTACTGATAATGGTTGGACTGGTAAAAGTTGTA
>CAXNFV010000130.1:0-4101 GCA_964201675.1 Ilumatobacteraceae bacterium
TGCCCCAAGTTGCATATTTCTCGCCTGTGTTTTGAATGATTGGCAAAACATTTATCAGTGTTTCAACGTTGTTGACTACAGTCGGCTTGCCGAACAGACCCACCTCAACTGGGAAAGGGGGTTTGTTGCGTGGTTCGCCGCGAAAGCCCTCGATCGAATTAAAAATCGCCGTCTCTTCACCACAAATGTATGCACCAGCACCTCTGAAAATTGTGATGTCGAAACTGAAACCGGATCCTAAAATATTTTTGCCAAGCATCGCTCTCGATCGCGCGGCTTCGACCGCGTTCGTCAGATTTTTGAGTGCCCGCGGATATTCGCCGCGCAAATAGATCCATCCGTGTTCACAGCCGGTTGCAAACGCCGCAATCGTCATTGCTTCGACCAATGCAAATGGGTCACCTTCCATTAATACGCGATCTTTAAATGTGCCCGGCTCAGATTCGTCGGCATTGCAAATTAAATAACGAGTTTTCACTGGCTGACCAGCCACGGCCGCCCACTTGCGACCAGTCGGAAAGGCCGCGCCACCGCGACCGACAAGCCCTGATGCTGTTACTTCGGTGATTACTTGCTCTGCACCGATTTCAACTGCTCGCCGCAATGCAACGAAACCACTCGATGCGATGTAATCGTCGATGCTCAACGGATCAACTCGGCCGATGCGAGACAGCAAAACTAAAGATTCGTCCGGTGCCTGTGGTGCGGCGGCTACAACTTCTAGCTCTACGCCTGCCGACTTGCCTGCGACAAGATTAGTGATGTCATCGATTGTTGCTGGCGCGAGAACTTCGTAGCGGGGTGTCACCCCAGTCTCGATTACAAGCACACCAGGAGCACGCTCGCACACACCAAGACATGGTGAGGCTATTGCGCCCACTGGGATTGAATCTTCTTTGCATCCAGACATTGCTCGACAAGCAAGGTCTACACAAACATGAACCTGTCTGGCGGGGCGTTCATCAGTTGTGAACAGTGCGTAGAAAGTTGCAACACCGTAAATATCTGCAGGCGCAATATCGAGTCGTTGCGAGATGTAGTTAATTGATCCGCGGCTTAGCCAGCCGATTTTATCATTGACGGCATGAAGCGTTGGCAGCAACATATGTCGAAGACTTCGTAGAGATTCGCCACCACGAGCAACGCGGTGTCCGGCAACATTTCGCTCACCACCTTGCGAAGTCTCGGGCGCAGGCCCGAGCAGTGAGTCAATCGCGCTTCTCTCTTCGGTCGTGGCCGCTGCTGACGCTATTTTGAGATCCATTGCGCCTTTGACTTTACGACTTAATTCGTTCAACTCACGACTTCTCCGTAAGATCGTTTATTAAGAATAGTTGTAAAGCGAGTTTGGGGAGTTTTTCGTGGTCAAAATTGTTGCCAGTGAGTACATCGACTTGAATCGATATCCGATCGAAGAAGCCGGATCGGCGCGGAACGCACTTATTGATGAGTCAAATTTGGCAATCCAAGATGATGGCTGTGTCGTACTCAAGGGTTTTGTCAGATCAGAACGAATTAAAGAACTGGTTGCCGAATGCGACCGCGTTGAGAGGTTTGGTCATCGCAATTTCACCCGCACGAATCCGTACTTCTTGAGCGATCGTGAAGACTTGCCGACCACACATCCGTTGCGCCGCTTCTATGATCGATCTAATGCCTTTGTGCCGGCAGATAACTTCGGCAGCGACAGCATTTTGCGCGCCATTTTTGATTGGCAGGCATTCTCACCTTTCATCAAAGCAGTGCTTGGCGAAGAGAATTTCTTTCCATATGCAGACCCGTTGGCCGATGTGACGGTGAATTTGGCCCAAGAGGGTGGAGGGTTTCCCTGGCACTTTGATACAAACAATTACACGGTGACTTTGGCTATTCAAAATGCCGAAAGTGGAGGAGATTTTGAATACAGCCCAATGGTTCGGTCGACCACTGAAGAAAACTATGAGATCGTTGAGAAAGTTTTAGATGGCGACAAAAACTTGATCAGAACATTGAAACTTGAACCCGGCGATTTACAAATCTTCAAAGGTCGTTACTCGTTGCATCGTGTTGCGCCTTTATTAGGTGCACGCAAGCGCTATGTCGCAATTTTTAGTTATGTTGCCGAACCTGGAATGGTCAGCAGCCCACAACGAGCCAAAGAACTTTATGGTCGCGTTCTACCGATTCATCTTGAGCGTGCGGGTTTGCGCGCTGATGCTTTAATTGATTGATCGCGATCTCGTGATGAAAGCCGTAGTCACGACTGGTAATGGCGGCTACGAGAAACTTGTGTATTGCGATGCGCCGATGCCAGTTGTTGAAACCGGCGAGGTGTTACTGCAAGTGCTTGCCGCTGGCATTAACAACACAGAGATCAACACACGACTCGGTTGGTATCAAGATGGCGGGTGGGATATCCCAACCCCGTTTCCATTTATTCAGGGCACCGATTGTTGTGGGCGGGTCGTGGGCGTTGCGTCAGATGTTGATTCGCAACTTATTGGCAAGCGTGTAATAGTCCGACCTTGCATGCGCCCTGATGGTTTTGGTTCGATGCGCAATATCTGGATGGGTTCAGATTTTGACGGCGCCTTTGCGCAGTTCGTCAAAGTACCCGCATCAGAAATTTTTATAGTCGAATCACACTGGAGCGATGTCGAGTTGGGCTCGCTGCCATGCAGTTATGGCTCGGCGGAAAATATGTTGCATCGAGCAAAAGTCGGCGCGAACGATCATGTCTTGGTTGCTGGGGCATCTGGCGGTGTTGGCTCTGCGGTGGTGCAACTCGCCAAACTGCGCGGGGCAAAAGTGACGGCGATTGTCGGCAAATCTAAAGCGCATCAAGTTAGCGAGATTGGGGCTGATGCAATCATCGAGCGTGACGCAGACATCACTGAGTTTCTTGGCGAAGAATCGGTTGATGTCGTAGTTGACAATGTCGGTGGCTCGACGTTCGAGGCGATGTTGAAAGTTTTGCGTCGTGGTGGACGCTATGCATCGTCTGGCGCGATCGGAGGACCGATAGTTAGTTTGGACTTGCGCGATTTTTATCTGAAAGATTTAAATCTGATTGGTTGCACGGCATGGGACGAGCCAGTGTTCGGCAACCTTGTTTCTTATGTTGAGCAGAATCGCATTAAGCCACTCGTGGCAAAAACTTTCTCTCTAGAAGAAATAGTCCAGGCTCAACAAGAATTTCTTGAGAAAAAACATGTCGGCAAATTTGTGCTCGTACCCGAGCAACCTAGTTGACTCGCTAAATCGTCGTAGAAATTAGCTAATCGCCAGCGACCGGCACGCGTGCATCTAAACGCTCAATGCGCACGGCAGCGGCTTTAAATTCGGCAGTGCCAGACTTTGGGTCGGTGGCATCAATCGTGATCAAATTTGTATTCACCTGATCGGGAAAGTGCATCGACATAAACACTAAACCTGGTCGCAGGCTCTGATCAATGCGCACGGGCACTTCAAGCGAACCGCGAAGTGAACTGACTCGAACAATTTCTTGTTCTTTGATCGCCAAACGCAATGCGTCTTCAGGCGAGACATCGATCGTTTCGCCAAACCGTAGCGGGCTGTCAAAGCCACGTGTTTGAACACCAGTGTTGTACGAATCAAGTCGGCGACCTGTCGTGAGTCGCAACGGAAACTCTGGTGTCGTGGCTTCAACTGGGGGATCATCAATCACGACACTGAACGGCGCGAGTCGACCGCGTTTGGCAGGGTCTTTATCCCAAAGCCGACCGTGCAAAAATGTTGGCTCAAGTTTGTCTTCGCTGAAGCACGGCCATTGAATGCCGCCAAGTTCGGCTAGACGCTTGTAAGACATGCCGGCATGCATCGGTGAGAGGCTGCGTAGTTCATCCCAAATTTCTTCTGATGAGTTGTACTTCCAGTCGTGTCCCATTTCGCGGGCAAGGTCGAGAATGATTTGAATGTCGTCACGCGCGTTGCCTGGCGAGTTGATTGCTTTGCGAACCCGTTGAACTCGGCGCTCTGAGTTTGTGACTGTGCCGTCACTCTCGCACCATGATGCCGAACCAGGAAATACAACATCAGCAAGTTCGGCTGTTTTTGTCATGAAAATATCTTGAACAACCAAGAAGTCGAGATTCTTCAGCA
>CAXNFV010000131.1:0-4070 GCA_964201675.1 Ilumatobacteraceae bacterium
CCTTGGTTTCTGAAAGATGTGATGAATGAAATCGCATTGGCACCGCCCTCGCGGAAGTGCTGAGGTTGAAGTTTGTTGTATTCACTTTGCGAACTAGGTCGTGAGCGGCGGTTTTTGAACATTGCGTAATCTTGCACAACGTGAAAGAACTCGTGACGGGCGACCTGCGGCCATTCAAAATTAATATATGTGAGGTCAAGATAAGACGCGGTACCGAGATAAATTTTGCCGGTCCATTCGCCGTTGGTCTCCCAATAGCCGCCACCACCTGTGATGAAAGGTCGCTCGCTTTTCGCATCAAAGCGGCTGAAACTACCTGGCAGGTTTTGTTGTAGCCATTGGTTGCTCTTGATGTATTCGCGGTCTTGTTCGGTGACGAGGCTGACGTAAATCTTGATTTTTGTATTGAAGTAGCTGTTCCATAATGCGGCGGCTGCATCGAGTTCGCGTTTGCTGTGGGCCACGAGTGCTGCGGGGAATGACGGTCGAATGTCGTAGATGAACTCGATGTTTGGGTGTGATGTGTCGGCCGACTTCAGGCTTAGCTCTGAAAATGCTTTCTGCCTGATCGTTGAAAATGCTGACGCGCTACGCGAGTCGGTTTCGAAATATTTGCCAGAGTCGGCCTTGCGGGTGAGCACACCATCTTTGAGGCCATAGATCATCGTGCCCTTATAGCTGAGGCTGTCTTGGGGAATTGTTGTCGTGGTTGTCGTAGTTGTTTGAGAATTTGACGTATTGTTCGCAACGCCCGCACCCCAAGTTGAATTCTTGCCTTTTTTGACGCAGGTATATTTCAGACCTTTGACGATTTTTGTAGCGCCTGCTCGCGAGCAACTCGCACCGGGTTTAGGCGCAGTTGATGCAGAAGTTGAACTGACGGCAAGTGCGAGCACCAAAACGGTGGACGCCAAGATTGTGGCAAATCGTTTCAAAAGATGTCTACTCCTGTGTTACAAAATGAGGGCATACCAAGAATAGTATTTATCACTCGCTGGTCGAACTAGGGCGACTATTAGCCGGCGTCGATAGCAGAATCCATATTGCGCAAACACCGCAGACAGACCAGGCCAGGCTCCGAATGAGGTTTGCTGTCATCAATTGTTGGTGCACTGATTGATCAAAACCTTTGGCGAGTTTGCCGTGTGCTGGTGCCGACCAAAAACCGCTGATCACGAGAACCACAGCCATTGCCGCGCCATTGAGAATTGCTGGTACCCGCAAAGTTTTTAATCCACCAAGAAATGCCAATGCGAGAACGCCGATCAGTGTGAAACCTTCGGTGAGCCAAGGTATGAAAAGCAGCCTGCCGATTCGTTCGACGTGCGCGTTTTGAAAGGCGACATATGTTGTTTCGCCGACATTGGCGAACAATGGGTAGTGAACATAGTGAATTGTCCAGATCAGGCCGACCATAAACATTGTCGAAGCACAATGAGCGATTATTAGTGCGCGCGCGTTGCGTTGCAGGGCTTTCATGACGTCAGGCTAATCGGATATTGAAATATCATGACTGGGTGAAAGAGATTTCGTGAGTGTGCCAGTGTTCGTCGCCCAAGAAATCGGGCGCACCCTAGTTGACGAAAATAAATGGATGCCGACTGTCACCATCGATGTCTCGCAGTCGCCCGAGGTTGCAGACCTTGCCCGAGTTCATGCGGTAGAGGGAATAGGAGACGTGAGTACCCATGCGATTCGCCAAGATGACGCCGTCGTGCTTGGTGTGCAATTGACGAGCCCGGTGCGCGCGGTATTTGCGGTGGCTTTTAGCTATGCGCAACACCGAGAGTTTCTCAAAGATGTTGCCGAAGCGGGCGCGCTTATATTTGCAACAACAAACGTAGAAAATGCGATTGAGGATCAACCCTTGTGGCTGAGTGTCGACATTGACGGCAGCGCATTACTTGAAACCCTCAGAAACTAACGTTGGTACGAGGCTGGGGATTGAAAAACGGTCACCTCCGAAACGAGTATCATCGCAGTTTATGAACGAATCATTTCTCACAGAAGATAAATTTTCCGAATTCATTCTCCGAATCACTCATCAAATTTGGGAAGAGGGGGATGTGCTTGCAATCGCCACTCACTATGGGCAAGAAGTTATTGTCAGATCGCCAAGTAACACGACCGTCGGTAATCAAGCAGTCATTGATTCTACTTATGCCACACTTCGTGAATTTCCTGATCGGCAATTGCTCGGTGAGGATGTAATTCATAACGGTTCGGATGATGAAGAATGGTTGTCTTCGCATCGCATCTTCTCGACGGCGACTCACCTCGGAAATGGATACTTCGGTGAACCTTCGGGTCGCGCGCTGCGGTACAGGGTGATCGCTGATTGTGCAGTTCGTAACGGAGTGATTTTTGATGAGTGGTTAGTTCGAGACTTCGGGGCAATAGTGCGACAATTGGGTCGAACCCCTGAAGAGTTTGCGCGCACGCTTGTTAACTCGGCAGGAGGTTCTACAAGAGACGAGGATCGTAAATTTTCGGTTGTGCCGGCAATTTATCGGCGTCGCGGAAATGATCATTCGGCGGGACGGGCACTCGGTAAGACCGTCGCCGAGATGATCAAAGGCGACTTCGACTCTGTCTTCAGCCGTTTTGATCGGGCCGCCCAATTTGATTTGCCTGGCGGAATTGTGGTGAACGGTAGAGATGCTGGTCTTAGGGCGCTTAAAGATCTGCTTACCCCGTTAATTTGTGATGATTTGGTTATTGAGCACGAAATGGGACACTCTGACCCAGCACGTGGTGAACGCGGAGCCGTGAGGGCAGTAACACGGGGCGTGCATGCAAAATCTGGGTGGCTCGGTGCGCCAACGAACAAAGAACTAGTCGCGCTTTCTATTTGGCACGCTGATTTCTTGGGAGAAAAAATTGGCCGCCTTTTTGTCTTGCAAGACGAGGTCGCGATGTGGCGTCAAGTTCTCTCAGTTTGATTTTAAATTTGCATAAATGAATACGTATTCATAGACTGACCAGTCATGGGTGCATCAGGGCGCAAAGTGAAAAGTTCTAAGTCCAAGAATTTAGGACCTGTTCACAACGTCTCGATCACATCAATTGAAGTCGCAAAACATGCAGGTGTATCACAGTCGACTGTTGCTCGGGTGTTTGCACGGCCAGAGTTGGTTTCGGCGGCAACACGCCAAGAAGTGATTCGTGTCGCCGAATCGCTTGGGTATCTTCCAAGTGCAATAGCAGCAGGAATGCGCAATCAACGCTCTGGACTAATTGGGGTTGTAGTTCCGTCATACGGTGAGTATTGGCAAGGCGTTATCTCAGAATTTTCGCGACAAATCAATAATGACTCGCGCCAACTGCTCCTCACAACTTTTCGTGACGCTCAGGGTGTTGAAGGTGCAATTCAGTCAATTTCTCGTTATCGGCTTGATGGTTTAGTGCTTGCATCATCGACAATTGGTGTCGGTCAGATCTCAAGACTGATCAACTCGAGCATGCCAGTTGTTGCATTCAACCAACCAGATGCCGCGAATATAGCCCCACAAGTTGTCGTTGATAACCAGCAAGGTGCCACGGATATCGCAATGCATTTGATCGAGTGCGGGGTTAAATCGGTTGCATTTGTTGGCGGTATAGCCCAGGCTTCTACAGATAAATTGCGATACAGAGGTGCTGTCGAAGCATTCAGCGCGCAGGGTATTTCGTGCCCTTATATTCAAGCCGGCGCGTTCAGCTACGACGCTGGTTTCAAAATCGGGGCGATGGCAGCCGTCGGCAATCAACTTCCTGACGCGTTTATGGTGGCGGCTGATGAGATTGCATTCGGTGTACTTGACGGTCTTCGAAAGCGAGGCGTAAGGGTGCCAGAAGATGTTCTCGTTACCGGCTTTGACGGCGTGCCCCAATCTTTCTGGGAAGGCTACGACTTAACTACTTTGGCGCAACCTATCGAACTTATGGTGACTGGCGCTCTCAAGTTATTGGTTGAGAAAAACTCTACTGACTCTGTCATTGTCGAGGGAGAACTTCGAATCGGTAATACGACGAAAGTGAGAAATAATCATGGCTGAGTACATCAAAAAGGCGACGAGGAAAGCTGCTCA
>CAXNFV010000132.1:0-4067 GCA_964201675.1 Ilumatobacteraceae bacterium
ATTTTTTCACTTCACCGCCAGTGATACATCCACCCAAATATCGGGTTTCTTCAAAATAACTACTGTTAAATCAGGCGACATCATGTCAAGATGCGCTCCCCAACCACGACAGATGAGCAGAACTATCTTTGTTAAAAGAGTTTTTTTACTTGAACCACTCAAGAACTTTAAAATTTCCAAGTCCGTCCAGTGCGCACAGTGATTCAGACTCAGTAACTCGACTGCGCATCAACATCGCTTGCAGATCGGGTTTGGCGGCATGTGTTTGCCAATATGTTTTACCCTCATCGACCAAAGTATTCAAGCCATGCTTGCTGAGCCAATCTGCTTGGCGAGAGACAATGGTTGGCTCTGCAATCATTTTAAGTTGGTCAATCATTAAATGACTCGTGATGTCTTGCTCGCCCGGCTGACTTAGATAGTGGCCGCCTAATTCGTGTTGACGATATGTTCTCAACCAGTCACGCCATGGCTTTGTTGAAGCAATTTCAGATGTCATGCAGTAATCAAAAATTATTAACGAGCCATGTTCAACTAAGTACAAACTCGAAGCCAGCCATTTTTGTGCTTGTCGTTGCACTGGCAATCGCGTACCAAGCGGCGGATTTTGTGGCAACCATGCTGGAGCATCTTCGACTGTGTGCAAGACCTCTAAAAATTTGCCATCATGTTCAATAACAAACGCTTCTTGCCATTGGTTGTCAAAAACAAACAACCTGAATGGCAGGTTGTCTAGTAACTCGTTGGCAATAATCATGCCCACGAACGGTTCGCTAGGCATTTGATCTTGAGAGATCACTTCTATTGGGTGCAGATTTCGCTGCGTCAAACTTGATTCAACCGCGATATACGAAATTGCTGGGCGAGATTTGAGATCTGCCTTAAGCACACTTCGCGCAAGCGTGCCTGGGCCAGCACCGACCTCAACAATCGTAAATTTGTTGGGGCAACCCAGCTCATACCATCTTGAGTCGATGGCTTGCGCAATAACTGCGCCAAATAGCGGACCAACTTCTGGGCTGGTCAAAAAATCGCCGCGGCGACCTGCTTTACCGATTGTGTTGTAAAAACCGTTCTGCGAATAGAGCGATAGCTCCATGAATTTTTCAAACGAAATTGCACAAGTCGACGCTGCCGCAATGGCGGCAGAAATTTGTTTAGCGGCTGATGGCACCGGCGATTTCTGCGAGGTCAGCGAAATGCAGACCAACTCCAGGTAGTACTCCGAAAATTAAGGTTGCGGCACTTGTGATTGCCAGCGCAATGGCAAGCGAACCTGGCGTCTTAATTGGTGTTGTGTCACCATCTGGAACTGGTCGCATCCAAATTTCGCGCATCACATTGCCGTAATAGCCAAAGGCAATCACCGAGTTGACTGCCCCGATTAAAGCCAAGGCGTAACCCCACGAGGACTGCGACTGCAAAAGCGATTGGAAGGCAACAAACTTCGCTATCCACCCACCCAATGGTGGGATCCCTGCGAGAGACGCCATAAATAAAGTCATCATGATGCCGAGCGCCGGAGCATAAGAAAATAAACCACCAAAACTCGAGATCTCACCGCTTCGAGTTTTACGCGACACCGACAAAATCACAGCAAAAACACCAAGATTGGTTGCAGCGTAAATAATCATGTAGAGCACAACTGAACGCAAAGCAGAATCGCCCGAGTTGGGCATTCCGGCAACAGCAAGTGGCATCAACACGAAACCACCTTGGCTGATTGACGAGTAAGCGATCATCCGCACGATGTTGTGTTGTTTGAGAGCAAGCACATTGCCGACTGTCATTGTCAGCGCAGACAACACCCAAATAAATGGTTGCCAAACATCTTGTGCCAAAGGAAACGCCGTGTAAATCAAAACAACCAGTGCGACAAACCCAGCGGCTTTGGATGCAACCGATAAAAATGCTGTGACTGGAGTCGGTGCACCCTCGTATGTATCTGGTGCCCAAGTATGAAACGGAACCGCTGATACTTTAAAGGCAAATCCGACGACAACAAAAACAACTGCCAGTGCGTGTACTGCTGAAAATTCACCGTCTACTGTAATTTTTGAAGCGATATCAACCAACAGAGTTGAGTTGGTCACCCCGTACAGCAGTGACATTCCATAAAGCATTACCGCAGATGCGAAAACACCAAGCATGAAATATTTGACGCCTGCCTCATTGCTTTTTGCATCACGCTTGCGCCACGCCGCCAACATGTATGCCGGGATTGAAAGAAATTCGAGCGCTACAAAAATACTTACAAGATCTCGCGCCGAAGTCATCATCAGCATTCCGAGCAAACTTGTCAGAAGTAAAAACCAATACTCACCACGCCAGTATTCGCCTTCTTCGACATGCGAACTCGATAACAGTACTACTACATATCCTGAGAGTAGAAACACGCCTTTCATTACGAGACTGAAGTTGTCGACGACATATCTTCCGTCAAACATTGAACGAACTTGAACATCCGACAATGCGAGAGTGAGAATTGGAAGCATCGCTGCAAGCAAAGTGAATGACGAGATGACCGACAACAGCCATTTTTTACGATCATCAATGAACAGATCCAAGATCAACACCAGGCAAAGCCCGCCGGCAAGAACTAACTCGGGTGCGAGCCCGTGATAGTCAATAGTCGGCGCAACCCACTGCGCAGCGAACATGTTCAGATTTTGCAACTCAGCCCCCGAAAGCACTTAAAGTTACTTGAACTGCAGGGTCAAGCACTTTGAACAACAAGTTTGGCACGATACCCAACACGAGAATCGCTACTAGAAGTGGTGTCCACGCCACCCATTCGTAAATAGTCACGTCATGAAGTTCGTCGTGACTTGAGTGAGCATCGTGTGATGCATTTTTCGGTGTGCCAAATGCGATGCGCTGATAGAGCCACAATAAATATGCTGCAGCGAGAACAGTTCCGAGAGCGGCGATCACCATGAATACCCGAAACACGGTTTCGTTCAAACCAGCCGCTGGGCTATACGCCGAAAGAATTGCAGGAAACTCACCCCAGAAACCGGCCAGGCCAGGCAAGCCGAGTGATGCCATCGTACAAAATCCAAAGATCCAACCTAGGTGAGGCATTTGTGTCAGCATTCCACCTAGTTTTGAAATCTCAAGAGTGTGATAGCGCTCTTTGACGCTGCCCGCGACGAAGAACAACATTCCGGTTATCAAACCGTGAGCAACCATTCCAAACATTGCCGCGTTGACGCCGAAACTAGTCAGCGTTGAAATGCCAAGCATGACGAAACCCATGTGGGCAACTGATGAGAACGCAATTAATCGCTTCATGTCTGTTTGTGCGAGACAACCGAGCGCGCCGTAGATGATTCCGATTACGGCTAGACCGCCAATGTATGGAGCCCATTCGCGTGCAGCGGTCGGCAAAATCGGCAACGCAATTCGCACAAATCCGTATGTTCCTAACTTGAGCAAAATCGCCGCAAGGATAACCGAGCCCTGCGTTGGCGCTTGAGTGTGTGCGTCCGGCAACCACGTGTGAAATGGAAACATCGGTACTTTGACTGCGAAGCCGACAAACATTCCGGCGAAAATCCAGATCTGAATATTTTTGCCAATGCTGCCGCCGTTTTCAATTAGATACGGAATGCTGAAACTCTCGGCGCCTGTTTTGAAGAACAGCGCCAAGAATGCGACAAGCATCAGCGCCGAGCCGAACATTGTGTAGAGGAAGAACTTGATTGAGGCATATTGGCGTTGCTCGCCGCCCCACACGCCGATCATGAAAAACATCGGCAACAAAACGAGTTCGAAGAACACGAAGAACAGAATCAAGTCTTGGGCGATAAATGTTCCAGCCATACCGGTTTGCAAAACAAGCAACAGCGAAAAGAAAGCCTTTGGCTTGCCGGGGCTCGGCACATGATCAAGCGAATAGATCACAACCAGCAAAGTGATCACCATGCTCAATAGATAGAGCGGAAGGCTGATGCCGTCAACACCAATAAAATAAGAACTCTTAATTACTGAAATCCAAGTTTCATTGGCAACGAATTGCATTTTTTCTGCCTGATCGAAATCAAACCTAAAAGCGGTGTATACAC
>CAXNFV010000133.1:0-4065 GCA_964201675.1 Ilumatobacteraceae bacterium
ACGAGTGGTTGATCAACGGACAAAAAGTATGGACAACTCTTGCCCATTTATCAAAATGGGGTCTATTGGTAGTTAGAACAGATGCGCAAGCAGTCAAACATGCCGGACTTACCGCGGTAATTGTCGACATGCAAGCACCTGGTGTTGAAGTGCGCCCGTTACGACAGATAACCGGTGAAGCAGAATTCAACGAAGTTTATTTCACAGATGTGCGCGTCCCGGTTGGTGAAACTTTGGGCAAAGCCGGGGACGGTTGGCGTGTCAGTTTGACAACTCTGATGAACGAGCGAGTAGCGATCGGTGGGGCGATACCGCGCAAGGCAACCGGCCCGATTCGTGAAGCCGTGAAATTATGGCAAGCCCTGCCAACCGATCAAAAGTCAAAGGCGACTCAAGACCAACTGATCAAGTTGTGGATCAAAGCCGAAGTTTTGCGACTTACAAATATTCGCGCAGGCCAGAACCGTCGCATGGGTACTCCTGGCCCTGAGGGCTCCATTGGAAAAGTTGCCAGTGCTGAACTGAATAAGGACACTTATGAGTTTTGTGTAGATCTTTTAGGCGCAAACGGCATGCTCTACGGAAGCTACGCACTAATTCGACCAGAGACTGCGATGAGTTTTGACTCTGTGCCAAAAGCATTTCTGCGAAGTCGCGCCAACAGCATTGAGGGTGGCACAACCGAAGTTATGAAAAATATCCTTGGCGAGCGAATTTTAGGTTTGCCGGGCGATGTTCGTGTTGATCGTGACAAGCCCTGGCACGAAGTGCCGCGAAATTAGCTAGCTAACTAATTAGCAAGCAAGGCGAGAACCGTGCTGGCTGCAGTTTTTTTGTCGTCGACGACTCTTCTTGTGGCGTAAGCTCCACCGAGCATTGTCGTCGCAACAAGTTCGATACTTGTTTGTAGCTGGCGAATGTGACGTGGTGGTGGAAAGTACTCATCTTCTTGAGCGATTTTGATCTCGCGAACACCATTTGTTGGTGAAAGAACTCGAATAATTTCAGCGACAAGCTCTTCAGGTGCAGATGCACCCGCAGTCACGCCAATCGTGCCCGAAAGATTGTTCGGCAATTCGCTTGCGTCGTTGACACGGTAGACGTTTTGGCATCCGACATCTTTGGCGAGTTTCTCAAGCGCGCGCGTGTTAGAAGAGTTGTCTGATCCGATCACAATAATTGCATCGCATTCACGGGCGATCTGCATTAATGCGCCCTGGCGATTAGTCGTAGCAAAACAAAGGTCACTTTTTCCTGGCGACCAAACTTGTGGATATTTCAAACGCACGGCATCTGCGACATCCTTCCAGTCGCGGTGTGAAAGCGTCGTCTGGGCGAGAATCGCAACAGGTTCATTAAATTGTTCGAGCGCTTCAACCTCAGCCAAAGTTTCAACTCGCGAGATTGACTCAGGCGCAACAGCCATCGTGCCGACAGCTTCTTCGTGTCCGTCATGGCCAATGTAAACAATTCTGTAACCCTTATTCGCTCGAGTCTTGACTTCGTGGTGCACTTTGGTCACGAGTGGACATACAGAATCAACAACATAGCTACCGAGTTCTTGAGCGGCCAGCACAACTTGGGGTGCCGAGCCATGCGCCGAAAGCATGATCGGTCGACCCTTTGGAATCTGACTTAGTTCGTCAACAAAAATAACGCCAAGATTTTTGAAACGATCCACAACGATCTTGTTATGTACGATCTCGTGATAGCAGTAGACAGGTGCTTCAAATGTGCGAACCATCCACGCCAACGCTTTGATCGCCATTTCGACTCCGGCGCAAAAACCGCGAGGTGATGCGAGGATAACTTCGTCGACGTTATTCACCGCTTCAAAGATTACCTAGGCAATGCAACGGTAAACTGCAGGCGTGACAACATCTCTGGCAACTGTTGTCATCGTCGGTCGACCAAATGTGGGTAAAAGCACATTATTTAATCGTTTTATGGGTTCGCAAGTAGCGATTGTTCAAGATACACCAGGCGTGACGCGCGACAGATTTGAACGTCAAGTCGAGTGGCAAGGTCGTCACTTCAATGTTGTCGACACTGGTGGATGGATGCCAGGCGGAACAGAACTAGACGGCAAAGTAAGTCGCCAAGTCGAATCGGCAGTGAAAGAAGCGGATCTTGTTTTGTTTGTAGTTGATTCAACTGTCGGCGTTTTAGATGATGATCAAGCCATCGCCAAGTGGCTCCGCACAAGCGGCAAAGAAGTTCTGGTTGTTTCAAACAAAGTTGACACCGACAAACGTGAGTTCGACAAATGGGAGTTTCTCTCCCTTGGACTCGGCGATCCATTTCCGGTTTCGGCTCTGCACGGTCGCAAAGCTGGCGATGTATTAGACGAAATATTGATTCGTGTACCGCGCCGTGAGGGTGATGACGAGGTTGAAGTAGAAATTGAAAGGCAAGGGCCGAATCGAACGCCCGGTATTCCGCGTGTTTCGATTGTCGGTCGACCCAATGTTGGCAAGAGCACGCTTTTTAATCGCCTTGTTGGGCAAGATCGTGCGGTCGTTCACGACATGCCTGGTACTACTCGAGACTCCATCGACACGGTCGTTGAAACACCCGATGGGCCGATGATGTTTGTCGACACCGCCGGAATGCGTAGACGAAGTCGCGTAGATGAATCAACCGAGTATTACTCGTTTGTTCGCGCGTTGAGGGCAGTAGACGAATCAGATATTGCACTACTCGTAATAGATGCAACCGAAGGTATAACTAGTCAAGATCAAAGACTCGCTGAGCGAATTGATGCCTCCGGTAGCCCTGTGGTTGTAGTTCTCAATAAATGGGAGATGCTCGACGCAGATCAGCGTGCCGAAATAGATATTGAAATCGGACGCAAACTATTTTTCGTTGGTGATGCACCGGTTTTAAAGATGTCGGCGCTAACCGGCAAAGGTGTGCAGAAGTTGCGACCCGTGTTGCAAGATTCAATCGAGCAATATCATCGTCGCGTACCAACTCGAGACGTAAACAGGGTGATCGCGCGAGCGCAACAACAGCAACCAGCTCCTAGCGGTGGAAGAGTGTTGTATGCATTGCAGGGTGCGTCTGATCCACCGACGTTTACTTTGTTCGTCAACAAAGAATTACCGCCAACATATTTGCGATATCTCGAGCGCTCAATTCGAGAAGGTTTCGAATTCGGCTCGGTGCCGATCAAGATTCGCGTACGCAAGCGGGCAGAGTAGCGATCAATGCCTTGGTGTGAGCCTTGCGCAAAATACTTCGCGCCTACTGCGCTTACAACTTCGGGAGATTGTCCGACTTGTGGGGTGCGTGCAATTCGCGCCGACATTCATGGTCGGGTAACCGCGAAAAATCTTGACCTTCGTGCTCTTGCTGCTGCTGGCGAACCGGGCTCAGAGAAGATTCCATGGCACTTTAAATTGCTGGTCGTTTCTTTGTGCATCTATTTGTCGTGGCGAGTTGTGTCGTTGTTTATCTGAGATACCTTGACATGCGTCAATAGTTGAATTTCGGGCTGTGGCGCAGCTTGGTTAGCGTGCTTGTCTGGGGGACAAGAGGTCGTGGGTTCAAATCCCGCCAGCCCGACAAACTATTGACTTTTGTCTAGTATTTAATTTTTAAAAGTATTGCTTGAAAAATTTTGGAGGCGTTGTGAAGTTAGCAGACCGTTTAGATCGTTTGGGCACAGAGACAGCGTTCGCTGTAGCCGCCACAGCCGCTGACTGGGTTTCAAAAGGTAATGAAGTGTTTCCGTTTCATCTCGGAGATTTGAATCTTGCGACTCCCGAGAATATTTCGACAGCAATGCAACGAGCGGTTGTCGAGGGCAAAACGGGCTACTGTCCGAACGCAGGGATCGCACCATTGCGCTTAGCGCTAGCCGACAGTCTCGGTCGACAACGAAACGTGTCGTTTGCACCCGAAAACGTTGCTGTGCAACCTGGCGGCAAACCAGTAATCGGAAAGTTTTTACGAAGCGTGATGAACCCAGGTGATGAAGTTCTATATCCGAACCCCGGTTTCCCAATTTACGAGAGCCAAATCGAATTCAACGACGGTGTTGCGGTGCCGTATCGGTATTTA